>JABMRO010000294.1 GCA_013202635.1 Planctomycetota bacterium | reverse complement strand
TTACCTGAGGCGTCGGTTTTTACAGAAGCCGTAGCCATATAACCGTCGCTCGTACTGATAACCGTAGTCTCAACGCCATTGGCAACGAAGTTTAATCCACGACTACTGATGTTAGCGCGATGGTAATATGTCAACTCACACAAGGTATTTGGAGACAGACCGGTAATTTCCCAATCAGTCGGATCGGATGTGGCCCCCTGAGCGTTGAGTATGATCAGGTAGTCGCCCCACAGATCATCAAGGGTACCCTCATTTGCCCAGCCCCAGGCATCAGTGAGAATTGTCAGCGTTATGCCATGGTCATTGTCTTCGGTATCAAGCAAATTCATAGACGTCGGCGGTGTTGAAACATTGGTCGTACCTACAGCACTAAACCCTGCGACCTCAAAAATGTTCCAGTAAACTCCCGGCTCAGTGTAATCTCTCGGACCATTTTGACCATACGTACTATTATGGTTCTCGTCACCCTGGAAATCAACCTTCCATATCTGTGCACTGGCAACTGAGACGCCGAAGCCCACTGTCATTAGCAGAGCAGTCAGTAAAATTAGTAACTTGCACCTCATAATAATTCCTCCTTCAAAAAATAAATATATGATGTTAATTGATTTGCAAAAACCGTAACCGCAAAGCACTGCGCTTACGCCGCAACTCTGCGTTTTCGCCATAATACACATCCTCCTCTACTTGTAAAATAACAGGAATTGTACCCGTTGGATGATATCAAAGCCGCAGATGCCCGTCTGTACAGGCACAAACTTCACTGATAATATTTATACCAGAATATCCACTTTCCCGTCAAGTAAAATCTCTCAGGATATGCAATGCGTGTACTTCTGGTACCTTATAACATCTTTTTCGGCATATGGTTGCACTCCGTGTCATTGAGAGCGAAGCGAAGCAATCTCAATCTTTACGATATGGAACCTTTTATTTTCTTGAGAGGGCTAGGCCTTGCTTTCGCGTCTGTGCCTGCGTTACCTTTGTTCTTGCTTTCGCAGGAAAGCATTGGGGTGCAGACAGGAAAGCAGGGGGCCGTGGAAATCTCTAAATTTCAAAAGTGGTAAATATCATTTTATTAAATGCTCTTAATTTGGGTACTGGCGGCTATGTGCCATATAAGTGTCTGATTATTTCTTATAGCCCCGATGATGATCAGACTTTTTTCCAGGGCCTTGTTTGCTGGACTTTTGTTTCTGTTTGGCAAAAGGTTAAATAGCTTGTTCAACGACGTGAGAGACCCGGCAATTCTTTTAATATGGCTTAAAATTCCTCAGGCGATGCGGCCAGTCACTCGCCTGGGCTCCACCTGCCACCGTCCAGAAGCCGTTTGTATTGAACTGTCGATGCCATTTGAGCTTCCACAGCTCTTTAAGCCCCACCCTTTGGACAGACCAGTCCATGAAAACCGTATTTATTGTCCCATTATGCCTGTTGATACAGAAATGCTTCATTTCATGGCCAGCACCCGACCACTGACCATCGAATTGAGGAGGAGTTATCCGGTTGGACCCGGAACTGCCGTTCTGGTAGAAGGGCCCGCCTCCCCTCCACATCGTATCGGCAAAAATGGGGATTTCGTTTCCGCCTTTGGCATCCATCGTCTTCCAGTTCCATTCAACCGGACGGCCCTGAATCGTATCCTGCCTGCGTCCACAGCCGTAAGCTAAGATTTAGCTGACAAGTACAGGAAATTCGGGGCTTATACCGATTAATTCGATATAAGCTCTTTTCTTAATTGATAATACTCTTTAGAAATCCTTTGCAAAATGTCATTTGACGCCGAGGCGGGCTTCAAATATAATATCTCGAAGTTTTGAAGATTGTTAGAGCGATGGAACTATTTTGTTTTTTGGAGAATATATGCTGGCCACTGCCACTGTAGCTGACCTTCTGAGGCCGTCTGAGAAAAGGTCTGCCGCCATTTATGATATTACTCTGGTTATTGGCGGTTCTTTGCTCATTGCCTTGTGTGCCCGCGTTAAGGTTCTTTTGCCTTTTAGCCCCGTACCCGTTACCGCTCAGACCTTTGCCGTTCTGATGATAGGAACATTACTTGGCGCTAAGCGCGGCGGCCTTGCCGCTCTGGCATATATAGTTGAAGGTGCCCTGGGCTTGCCGGTCTTTGCACTTGGGGGCGGTTTTGCCGTACTGCTGGGCCCGACCGGCGGATATCTGATTGGTTTCATACCTGCTGCTTACATAACAGGATACCTGGCCCAAAAGGGCTGGGACAGGCGAATCGGTACAACCATTTTGGCGATGATTTTCGGCAATCTCGTTATTTATACCTTCGGCTTGCTCTGGCTGTCTCGCCTGATGGGCATAAGCAAATCTGTCCTGTCTGTGGGTTTATATCCCTTCATTGTCGGCGACCTTTTCAAAATAGTATTAGCTGCCGCTGTTCTGCCGGCCGGTTGGAAATTGCTTAAATATGGTG
>JABMRO010000293.1 GCA_013202635.1 Planctomycetota bacterium | reverse complement strand
GATATGTCCGCGTAGCTGCATAGACTACCGAAGAAGTGTCTACACTCGTCTTAATAATGCCTGCTGATTCCCCGGTCTGCTGTGCGAGAAAGGCTTTGGCCAATCCACTCACCTCCACGAGTTTGATCAACGTTTCATAGATTTCATCGATTCTGAATCTCGTATTCCCATTGGATGAAGTTTTTCGAGGGGACAGGGTTCCATGGACTTTTTTTTACTTTCTCCAGGATGTCTTGAACCTCTGCAAAAGCGTCCTTGTCGCGTTTTTGGGCAAGTGTGTGTTTGGGGCGTTTGAAAACAAGTCCTTCTTCTTTCATAATTTGACGTACTCTCGATTCGCTCAACAGGATTCGCATCTCTCTGGCCATGTGTGCCCGTATCCGGGTAAGAGTCCAGACCGTAAATGGATAGCCCATCTTTCTCGGATTGGTCTTGATGGCTTCTACAAGCTGAGTTCGATAATCGACCGTGGCGGTAACCGGTCTGCCGGAACGAGGCTTTTCGTAAAGTCCCTGGTAGCCTTGTGCCTCGAACAGATCGAACCAATTGTGAATACTTTGTCGATTGCATCCGAGTATTTCCGCAATATGGGTAACCGTATAGCCCATCGCACTGAGGCGAATCGCGTGTGCTCGCTTGCCGATGCGATTATTCGGCCCACGACGGTACAATTGTTCAACTTCCTGAGACTCTATATCGGTCAGGATTCTAATAAATCTTTGTGGCTTCATGCCGACGTTCTCCTAATTCCATTTAAAACCTCAAGAGTTTCATCGGCAAAAGGCACTTATTGTCTAAAAACTTTCTACAGGTAGCTTAGAGCTGCGATTTGTTCTGAGGTAAGTGCCACGTCGTAGATGCGAATTTCGTCGATCAGGCCTGAGAAGAAACTGATCACGTCAAGGTCTTTACCAGCACCGATGTGCAGGTCATCAGTACTTTTATTTGGATTGTGTTTCCTCCAGATTAAAACGATAAGATCTTGTAACCGTTCACGGGTATTTCAACAGTATTGAACAACACATTCGATACCAAATACCCACTTCTTAAAATAACACATTCATGAAGACCGCCAAATCCATTACCAGGGTGATATGGTATAGCCTAATTTGCCCCACATGGCCTTCTGAACCCTGTGCAAATCCGGATTACCCGGCTGACTGGGACCGGAGCCGACCTCCAGCTTGCCATAGCTTATCGTACGCGGATCTTTCCACTTCCAGTATTCGCTATGCCCATCTGCAAATGAAAAGTTGGTGCCGTTTCCGTGCCGGATCGGCGGCGGGTCCTTATGGCGATTGTCAGCCGCAAGTATGCCCGGTTGTGTGACGACCCCTCCCCACCAGGCCTCGCTGTCATAAGGAACACTCCAACTGGCAAATGTTGCCCAGCCCTCATCAAGAAAAACTATCCTCTCGCCTGGTCTGCGAATATCCATCCTATTTGTAATCCTCGGCCCGCTGGGCCAACCATTCATAGAATCGACTATAGCGTACGTGCGCATCTCTCCACGCAGACCGGTCGGACATTTGTAAAGTCTTTCACTATTGACGTATGGGAATAAGGCTCCGTCTTTGATAGCCTTTATTTGCTCTGTTTCGCTGGTCTCGTCGGCGTAGCCAGCCCAGTGTACCCAGCCGTCCTCATCTGCCGGCACGTTTCCTTGTCCAGCTACACCTGTACAGGCATTGACAATCTTGTTATCGTTATCATCCGCATATAGAACCCATGCAAGCCCTAATTGTTTGACATTGCTTAGGCAGGTTGCACGCTTACCCTGCTCTCTGGCCCTGTTTAATGCCGGTATCAATATCGCCATCAGCACTGCAATAATAGCAATAACAACCAATAGTTCAATTAAGGTAAATCCTCTTCGTTTGTTCATAATAGTACCCCCTTTATATCTTGTAACTATTCACGAGTATTTCAACAGTATTGAGCAACACAATCAATATCAAATACCGACTTCTTAAATTTTCAATTTATATTATAAGAGTGTAACTCGTTGGGCGCGCTATCATTTCACCAAATTAGGTACTTTCCCGAAAAAGAAAATACTCACGTGATTACCCGCAAACTTTCAGATAATCAATATCGCTAAGCCGCCTGCAGTTTTGTAGCCGCAGGTACGAGCGACACGAATCTACTATAGCAACCGCGTCCCCATATCTTGCTTTGCTATCCGCAGGATACCTTACGACAGAAGCAATGAGGGCCGTCTAAATCCCGGCTTAAGGTGCCGGCTCTGGTTCTGGTTCCGGAAGCGGCCGAAGTAACTGAATATCATCAAGGTACATCGTACCTGATCCACCAGCCTGTGGATTTTTCTTGTCGCCGAAACCAATAGCAATAGTATTGACATTGGTAAGGTTCACTCCCAGATCTGCAAACGCCTGCAGGTCGATATTCCATT
>JABMRO010000022.1 GCA_013202635.1 Planctomycetota bacterium | reverse complement strand
TCGAATTGACCTATATGTCACTGGACCCATCGCTGAAAATCGTCGCGCCCTGGAAAGACCCTAAATTCGAACTGACTTCCCGTGAGGCGGCGGTTGATTATGCCAAAAAACACAAAATCCCAATCGAGCAGACAAAGAAGAAAATCTACTCATGCGACCGCAATCTCTGGCACATCAGCCATGAAGGAGCCGACCTGGAAGACCCAGCCAATGAGCCAAAGGATAATCTTTTTGCTATCTCCAGGCCGGTATCAAAAGCGCCTGATCAGCCGGACTATGTAACAATAGGTTTTTTTGAAGGAATCCCGGTAAAGCTTAACGGCAAGCTAACAAGCGGTGTGAGGTTGATTGAAAAATTGAACAAACTCGGCGGAAAACACGGTGTTGGGCAGGCTGACCTTGTCGAGAATCGTCTGGTCGGTATCAAGTCACGTGGCGTATATGAGACTCCGGGCGGAACAATTCTCATGGCAGCCCACGATGCCATAGAAAGCCTTACACTTGACAGAGAAACTTTACACTATAAACAACAGGTCGCGCTGAAATATGCTGAGCTGGTATATTACGGTCTGTGGTTTTGTCAACTGCGTGAGGCGATTGACGCATTTGTAGATATTACACAACGGAATGTTACCGGCGAAGTTAAAATGAAACTGTTCAAAGGGCGATGCACACCGGCCGGCATAAAAAGCCCGTACAGTTTGTATAATACCGACTTAGCAAGCTTTAAGATGGGCGCCGAATATGACCCAACCGACGCGACCGGCTTTATACGTCTGTTCGGCTTACCGGCGAAAGTGGCCGCGGTTGTTAATAAGAAGCATAAGAGCACAAAAACTTAGTGCATTATGTACTGCTTTTGCAAAGGAGGCATTGTGGCAGTACCAGATTGGATTTGGTTTGTCTTTATTTTTGCGTTCGGCTGTTGTATAGGCAGCTTTCTGAATGTTGTTATCTATCGCTTACCTCGTGATAAGTCTTTAGTAACTCCGCCTTCAGCCTGTCCGGCGTGTGGCAGGCACATTCGTTTTTACGACAATGTGCCGCTTGTTTCGTGGCTGTTTTTGGGGCGGAAGTGCCGGTATTGTAAAGCATCGATTTCGCCGCGTTATTTTATAATTGAACTGCTGACCGGGCTGGTTTTTCTCGGCCTTTTCATTTTGTATTTTCAGTTCAATTTGCGAAACGGTATCAGGTTAGACGCCGGAGGTGGCTGGTTTATTTATCTAATTCACATAATTATGTTGGGAGCTTTCATTGCCGCTTCAGCTATTGATTTAGAGCTTTGGATTATTCCGCTATCTATTTGCTGGTTAGTCACGGCAGCCGGATTTATTGGCTCGGCGGTCTGCGTTTATATCATTGATCCCGCCCTGATTCGCGCGTATTCGCTTTTACCGAGCGCCACGGCTAATACGGGTGCACTGGCAGTGGGCGCAACGGCAGGACTGGTTATATCCCTCGTGCTGCTGGTTAGCGGTGTTCTAAAGAGAAGTTACGACTCAGAAGATTCCGAAGATTCACAAAGCGCTGTACATGAAAACCTTAAAGAGCCTGATGATTCAGCCGGGGAGTCAAAAGAACCAGCAGAACAGCACTTCAACCATCGTCTGGAGGCGTGCAGGGAAATCATTTTCCTGCTGCCGATAATCGTCTGTTCCGGGGCAGGGCTTTGGATTATCAGAGAAGTGGCACCTGTAGGTAACTGGTGGGCGGATTTTTCGCAACATCCTGCTATCTCGGGACTTCTGGGCAGTGTGTGGGGTTATTTTGTGGGTTGCGGAATCGTCTGGGGCATCAGGATTTTCGGCACACTGGGCTTTGGAAAAGAAGCAATGGGGCTCGGTGATGTGCATCTAATGGGAGCCGCGGGGGCGGTAATAGGGCCGGTTTACGTTGTGGTGGCATTTTTTGTGGCTCCATTCTTTGGCCTGGCCTGGGCGGGTTTTCAGATGTTTTTTAAAAAAATTCGACAAATTCCCTACGGTCCGTTCTTGTCTTTAGGTATATTTGTTGTTATTATTCTACACGATTGGATTCGCGATTACATGAGTTTTGTGTTTGATCATTGAATCTGGAAATATAAACTCAATATTATAAGGAGATATAAAATGCGGACTATCAACAAAAAAACTGTTGCCCTGCTGACTTGTCTTGTAGTATTTACTCTTTTGCCCGGCTGTGTCAACTGGGAGAAAAGATATAAAGCCCTGAGCGTCGAGCATGAGAATATAAAAGGTCTGCTTGAACGCGAAAGAGGAGAAAAAGGCCAGCTTGCCGACCGCATTTCACAAGACCAGATGACAATCGAAGAGCTCCAAAGACAAATCGAAGAACGCAGCAAAACGCCCGGCGATGTGACCGGCTTTGGAGAGGGCTATGATGTTTCACTCGATCCTTCCAAAGGAACGATTACGGTAACACTCCCGAATGCAATATTGTTCGATTCGGGAAAGGCCATATTAAAAAGAGCAACCAGTACAGAGCTTGACCATATTCACTCGGTATTGCGAAACAAATACTCCAGCAAACAAATAGATGTTGTCGGCCATACCGACACTGACCCTATTAAAAAATCAAAATGGAAGGACAACTGGGAACTTTCCGCCCAACGTGCTCTTTCCGTACTTAGATACCTCGTCAAAAAGGGAATTTCTGCAGAAAAGATTCAAGCGGTAGGCTGTGGACAAAGCCAGCCTATAGCTTCCAATTCAAGCTCCAGCGGTAAAGCAAGAAACCGGAGAGTCGAAATCGTGGTGCATATGAGGTGACGCTTCGTATTGTGTGAAAATATTTTTTGCACAATACTACAGTCAGACAATGCACGATTTTATTTGTGGTCTGTAATCCCCATAAGGCCGGCACGCTAAACTACGGGACAAATGTTGTAGTCTTTATCGTGCCATTTCTGCTGATGCAGACAGCAACGGTTCCATGTTTAGAGGTATAGAACGACTCGGCACTATCATCTTTCTTAATTATACGTGATCGTCTTTCGTATTGGGTTCGGTCGCAACTGTATATCAAAATATCCGGATCGAGTCTTCTTAAAAAATCATCCTCTAAGGTACTAACTGAGCCGTGATGAGGAACAAAAACAATATCTGCTTTCATATCCGGATGCAGCCGGAGAAGCTCCCTTTGTGCGTATTTTTCAATGTCTGAGCACAGAAGTACCTTTATACCGGCAAATTCCATCAATGAAACCTGCGATTTATCATTATCTCCCAAATCTTTATTCTTAGATGCCTCTTCATTTGGCCAGAGTATTTTAATATTAGCACTGCTGCTTAAATTCAATTCACCATTTAAGGGTTTAATTGTTAAATCCTTTTCTATTAAATAGTCATTGAGATATTTTTCAGTGCCCCATTGATCCGTCCTGCCAAAAAAGTCATTATTAGTGTAAACACAGCCGACCTTGCAGTGTTCTATAACCTCTGGTATTCCATTGACATGATCTGTATCGTTATGGCTTATGAAAATGGCATCGATTTTATTTATTCCGCTGTAGTCTAAGAAGGGATTGACAACTCGCCTGCCAATATCGCTTCTGCTCCGAGATCCGGCGTCAAATAAAATGTTGGCCTTACCGGGGAGCCGAGCTAATATTGCCTGGCCGTGACCAACATCAAGAAAGGTGATGATCAAATCATTCGTATGTGTCCTCTGCCATTTCATGGCACTCAGAAAAACTGCCAGTGCTAAAAACATCACCGTGCAGATTACTTTCTTAGCCATAGGACGCCGCCGAAAATATACAAAGCCGGTAAAAATAATTATACAGTAATAGAAAATGACCAGCATGAGCGGAATATGACCTATCAGTATTTGTGACATATCCAGCTTTGCGATAAGTTCCACTATCCAAATAAGCCAGTTCGACAGAACGGCGACTATAGCTCCCAGAACGGCACTTAATGTTGGCAACAGGAAAAATAAGATTATCTTCAAAAATCCTGATATCAGAATCAAGCTCACAAAAGGAAAAACCAGCAATGTCCAGACACTCGCCAGTGGTGTGATTGTATAAAAATGGTATAGTAAAATACCTGCCCCACCCAGCCAGGCGGCGAGTCCTACAGAAAACAGCCTCAGTAAATATGGCCCCGGTTTTGAAATAACGTAGAAAAACAGTTTTGTCTTCTGCTTTTTCTTACGCCAAGACAAATTCGTTATTTTTTCGTATATAAAGAAGTAGATTCGGTCTGAAAAAAGCACAATTGCGATTACTGCTCCGAACGATAGCTGCCAGCCGGCCTCGAATAAGTGTGTGGGCCTTATAAGTAAAAGAATTATTGCCGCTAATGATAATGTGTTGACGGGATTGGAGTGTCGGCGAAAAAGAATTGATATGCAGAAAACGCAGCAAATAATAGCCGCCCTTAGCGTCGGCGCTCTCGGCGGTACAATTAACAAAAATACGGCTAACGCAATTAAACAAATGACCGCCCGCGCGGGCTTCATTAAACCCGCTGTTTTACACAGCCACCAGACCATCCCTATCAAAATACCCAGATGCATTCCTGAGAGGCTGATAAAGTGCAGGAGGCCGGTTTTGCGAAATGCCATGTAAGTGTTACTGTCGATATTTCCTCTATAGCCCAACAGCAAAGCCTCCAGCAAACCTCGGTTCGACTCTTCCGGCGAGAGAGTATCCAACAATGCTCGGGAAGCCGATTGTCTTATCCTGTTTCTTATTTTTGTAAAAACAGCAGCATTAGGGG
>JABMRO010000292.1 GCA_013202635.1 Planctomycetota bacterium | reverse complement strand
TGGAGACATAATGTCACCTGAAAATCAGGGTGTTTTTTAGCTCCTAAAAAAGGGGGCGCTCGGGAACATTACCCCTGATGATGTCTACTATGGCCACCGTGAAGATACCTTGGCAATGCGAGACGAAATGAAACACTGGACAGTTCTTGAAAGAAAACAATACAATAGTACAATGATATCGGGATTGCCAGTGACGCAGAAACCAACCTGGAGTTGCAGATGGGTATCTCTATATTAGCACTGGAAGCGACTTTGATGTGCTAAAGGCAGTGTCAACTAAATAGCAGGAAGACCAGAAATGACGGATAATCAGTCCAATAAGATTTGCGAGGTATTACCAGAACCCCTTATTAAACCGGCAAGACGATATGAACTGGATTGGCTTCGAGTACTGGTTATCCTCAATCTCATTCCCTTCCATACTGCTTGGGCGATGACCTGCGTACCGGGCTTTTCACAGATATCGCAAGATGGCGTTGGGGCATCTGTTTTACGGCTCTATGTCCTTTTCGCCTCATATTGGCAAATGTCTTTGTTGTTCTTCGTCGCCGGGGTGGCGGCTCACATGTCGCTGTCTACTCGATCAACAAGTGAATACTTTCGGGAACGAGCAAAACGTTTACTGATCCCTCTGGTATTCTATATGATTTTCTTTCATCCCATAATATCTTGCTTCCGTCCGGATCTCTCTCAACCACATGGCCTTCTGGATTACCTGCTCCACTTTTGGCCTGAATGCCTCCGTACGATTCACGCTCGCCCCAGTTTGCAAAGCTCGAACCCGACACCCGGATGGGATCACCTTTGGTTCGTGGCATACCTTTTTATCTTCTCTATCATTGCACTGCCTCTATTCCTTTACCTGAATAGGCGACAGAAGAATACATTAGCTGCTGTTACACATTTCTTCATAGCCAACCATCGCATCTTTCTTCTCGCAGTCCCACTGGTGGTCATTTTTGCCGCCTTAACTCCCATCTGGCCCTTCTCTCAGAACAACCTTTACACGGACTGGGCTGGCTTCTGCTATAATTTCACAGTGTTCCTCTTTGGTTACATCTTTTGCATGGAAGAAAGATTCTGGTGGGCCATTGACAGGTATACGGGAATATCCCTTCTACTTGGCATTGCATCTTTCATGCTTGTTGTTGCCATGGTCTTTTGTTCTCCTGCATTCCTTACGCCATCGTATTCAGTGCCTTACATGCTCTACTCACTCATTTTCGGATTCAATAATTTGTTCTGGATGGTAGCTATCTTGGGCCTGGGGAAACGATACCTGTCTTGTGCCAATGACCTCCTTAGATACTGCAGTCGTGCTTCCTATCCATTTTATATCTTGCACTTTGTCCTGATAGCCATCCCTGGTCACTTCATCGTCCAATGTCGTATGGGGGTATTCACTGAGTTTATCGTCATCAGCCTCCTGTCGTTTATATTGGCCCTCATAGTCTATGAATTCTTTGTAAGGAGAGCCAAGGTGACGAGATTCCTGTTTGGGATGAAGGCATAGAGAAGGAGCACAAGAGCAACGGATTCGCCGGTATATTGCTATGATATGGGAGAAGTAGATTGGAAAGGTTAGTAATGCCTGTTTGTAAAATATTGCTTTTATCCCCAAAAGAATTATATGATTCATACATTTCATTTCATCCGGATACTTAATCCGATTACACATAGAAAATTTTCAAAAATATCATTATTTTCAAAAAAAATCGACATTTATTCGGACTCGATATAGGCAAAAACAACATCTGTGGAGACATTTTGGTGACAAGATGTCACCTGAAAATCAGGGTGTTTTTCAGCTTATGAAAGTGGGGCCATTTTATGGATGCAATGTCTCAGTTTTTTGTAGTCAGCATTACTTTTGTGAGAATATTATTCTTGACAGAATTGTGACAATCGAACATACTATTGTCACGATATTGCAGCGAAGATATGTGTATTCTACCATTGACTATCCGCTCTGAATAAATGCTGGCAATTCTTAGCTTTGTTAGAGGAGGAAGTTCCGATGGCGTTCAAACAGCGTTTTTTTCGTAAATACAAATCTAAGGCGATAAATGTACGCATAGTGTACTGCTTTAGAAAATCCACAGGTCTTGAGGAGAGAATAATGAAAAAGACAATTTCACTCGTATTGGTTTTGACATTGTACCTGGCTTCCGTGAGTCTGGCAGTAGAGGACACATGGACGTACAAAGCAGATATTCCCACAGCAAGAACATGGGTTGGTGGATGTGTCTTAGATGGAAAAATCTACATTATCGGTGGAGCCAGGAGTGCATCATCCGTAACATCGGTTGTAGAAGTGTATGATCCAATTGTTGATACATGGACCAGGTTGGCTAATATGCCATCAGCACGGTGTTTTCATGCAGCTTGCACTTTTGGTGGCAAAATTTATGTATTTGGAGGAATCAGCCCCGGTGTGTTTTCTACGGCCAAAAAGAACGTCTATGTATATGATCCACAAATAGATACCTGGACTCAGAAAGCTGATATGCCAAATGCAAATGCACATCGTGGTATTGCTGTTGTAGATGGCACAATTTATCTCATAGGTAGGAGCAATCTGGCCTATAACCCTATTACGGAATCGTGGACACAGAAGGCCGATATGCCGACAACTCGAGGTAACTTATCTGCCTGTGTCGTGGATGGAAAAATCTATGCTATTGGAGGAAGCACAGAGGCCTGGCGGGAGTTTTCTTATAAACACGTTGAAGTCTATGATCCGTTAACGAATACCTGGACTCGCAAATCAGACATGCCGACGCAACGCTGGAGTTTGGGTACTTGTGTTGTTGATGGAAAAATCTTTGCAATTGGTGGTAATTTAGCTGCCAATCCTGCCACCACAGCTAACGAAGTTTATGATCCCGTTACGGATACATGGACAACAAAATCTCCATTGCAGCAAAAACGACTTGGACACTTTCTGTGTTCGATCGGAAATAAGATATATGCACTTGGTGGTCATTATCCAAACCTAATTATGGTTACTAAGACGGAAGAATATGACACCGGACTCACCGTCCCATCACCTGACTTTAACGGCGATGGGAAGATCGACATCGATGATCTGATCATACTAATTGAATACTGGGAGCAAGACGATCCGATGTGTGACATTGCTCCTCCGCCGTTCGGCGATGGTGTTGTGGATGCTCTGGACCTGGAGCTTCTGATGAGCTATTGGGGACAACCTATTGATGATCCCACGCTGATCGCACACTGGGCCTTGGACGAGGCGGAGGGCGAAATTGCCTATGATAGTGCCGGTGTGAATGATGCCTTTCTGTACGGCGACCCCATCTGGCAGCCGGGCAATGGTATTGTAGATGGTGCGTTGCAGTTTGACGGTATAGATGACTATGTCATCATCGGCTCTATTCCGAATCCAACAGAAGGATCCTTCAGTGTTTTTGCCTGGTTCAAAGGCGGCGCTCCAGGCCAAACTTTGTTTTCTCAAATAGGTATGGCGAACTGGCTTTGCACTGATTCACTAGAAGGTAACCTGATGACAGAGCTTAAAGCGCCCGGCCGGTCTGGAAAACCATTGCAGTCACAAACAAACATCACTGATGGCAACTGGCACCGCGTAGGTTTTGTTTGGGATGGTTCCAATAGAACACTTTATGTTGATGGCGTTGCAGTGGCTCAAGATTTACAGTCTGCTCTGGGAGGCTCAGATAGCGGCCTGTATATTGGTTGTGGAAAGGCTATGGAAGCCGGGACATATTGGTCAGGCCTTATTGATGATGTTCGTATTTACAACCGGGCTGTGTACCCATAGCAATTGCTAACTGGAAAAAGAGACGAAAGGGGCTGGCAATTTGAGAGAGTCGCCAGCTCTTTTTTATTCTAAAAAAATCATATTTTTGTTCAATTTCTTCTCTCCGGATACTTAATCCGATAGAAGTAAAAAATTTCAATAAATATTTGTATTTTCGCAAAATATTGACATTTTTTCGGACTCGATACAGGCAAAATTAGCATTTGTGGTGTCAAAATGGAGACAAGATGTCACCTGGAAATCAGGGTATTTTTCAGCTCCTGAAAGAAGTGGCTTTGGGATGAATTCTAGCATTATTAAGGCTCTCCACAATTATATCAAATAGGAATGCTAAGACATAATCAAGGAATTTTACTTGACGAGAAGGTAGGTAATTTGGTATAGATAATATTAGTGAAGCTTATGCCTGTGCAGTCGGGTATCTGTGGTTTTGAGGGCATCCAGCAGGCAAAATTCTTGATGTTTTCCGATAGAGGAGGAGTTATTGTGTATTATGCGAGACACGGAGTTGGAAGGGGGGCTTTGTGTTTTGCTGTGAAGATATTGTTACATTTCAATTAACTTCCTATATTTATTTTTTGAAGGAGGACTATTATGTCTAAAAAATTGAGTTGTCTAATTTATTTTGTTTTGGTGTTGTGCTTAGTTGGAACGAGCGCAGCCCAGAATATTGACCCAAGCCTTGTCGGCTGTTGGAAGTTCGATGAGGGCTCCGGGACC
>JABMRO010000291.1 GCA_013202635.1 Planctomycetota bacterium | reverse complement strand
TGTCTGGGTGACGTGGTGGGCTACGGGCCGAATCCGAAGGAATGTCTGGATTTGATTATTGAGAAGACCAGGTGGTGCATCCTCGGCAATCACGATTATGCGGTTTTTTATGAGCCGACCAATTTCAACTACGGGGCGGAGCAGGCGAGCTTCTGGAGCCGGGAAGTTCTGGAAACGGAAGAAGAAAAACAGCCCCGCGACAGGCGCTGGAGCTTTTTGGGTGAGCTTCCGATGCGCCGGACACTCACAAGCAAATTGGGAACAAAGTCGGCGACAATAGATTTTGTTCACGCATCGCCGAGAAGGCCGATTAACGAATATATCTTTCCCGACGATGTATATACCAACCCGATGAAGGTACGGCTGCTGTTCGAGCGGGTCAAACACATTTGCTTTGTGGGTCATACTCATATGCCCGGCGTGTTTCTCGATGAGCCGGACTTCTATCTGCCGACCGAGCTTGGCAATGTCTATCCGATTGTCGAAGATGAAAAGGCGATTATTAATATCGGCTCGGTCGGGCAGCCCAGGGACAAGGACAACCGTGCCAGCTATGCGTATGCGGACAAAAACGATGTGCATTTTGTCCGGCTCGAATATGACTATAAGACCACGATGAAAAAGATATTATCAATCGACCGGTTGGACAACTTCCATGCAGAGCGGCTGCAGAATGGAAGATAAGATAAATTGACTATTGAAAAATTGGCTGCAAAAACAGAATTAAAATAAGAGATATAAAATGCGATATTTAACTTTGGTCGTTATTGGTTTTGTAGTATTTTGCGGCTGGCTCGTTGTAGAGTCCGGGTTTTTTGAATGCCCGGCAGTAAATTCAGGGGCCTGCATCTTACTGCAAAGCACTACAGATAATGAGAACAGCGGAGCCGGGAATGCGCCTGCCGAGGAACCACCCAGGATAACAGCGGACGATTCTGTTACTTTTGGAGCTGATAGTGCACTGGCTAAAAGCATTATGCTTGGCTCAGTGGATCCCAACAGCGGCTATAATTTTCATTTGGAGCTAAGCTCACAAGGCGCAGCCATCAGGAAAGCCACCTTCAGCGGATTTGACGACCGTGATTACAAGAACCCCCAGCCGTTAGAAATTCTTTCCCCCATATCTCAGGCCGACGGCAGTGAGATCCTGTCGATGGCGAATACGGGCTTTCAAAATAATGCTCTTGTTCAGCAGAAACGCGCTTTACCCCTGCAAAAGGTGCACTGGAAGAGCTTCGGCGTTGAAAAAGCCGGAGATGGTTCGCAAACGGCCCGCTTCGAAACGATAATTAAAATTGTAGGCACGGATGAGCCGGTCTATAAATTTATTAAAACCTATAAAATCATCCCGGGCAGCTATCTTCTGGAATGCAATATAACGGTCGAAAATCTAAGCGGCGCCGAGCAGAAAATTCGTTTCAACTTATCCGGGCCGGGCGGACTTGGCAGAGAGGGTATTCGGACGGATATGAGAAAGGTCGTAGCCGGCTTTAGAGATTCGCAGGGACAGGTTGTCAGTGAAAGGCAAGATAAGAAAGCGATCATAAAGGCAAAGAATAACCTCGAAAAGGCAAAGTATAACTACGCTATAGCTAAAAACAGCGGCATGGCGAAGGAAGACCTCGACAAGGCAAAGAAAGACCTCGACAAGGCAATCCTCGAAAGACAGTTGACCAAGCCCGGGTCGGACTTTCTCTGGGTGGCGACGGTCAGTAAATATTTCGCGGCAATAGTAGTGCCGCTTCCCGATGAAGATAAAGACTATTGCGACTGGATAACGAACAAAACGGGCCGACTTCACAATCCCGACGGAGACCGCAAAGCCGACAGCGGCGATGAAGCGATGGGGCTGGATTTGAAAATTGCGCCAAGTACCTTAGCTGCGATGGGTCAGGCCAACAGCTCAAAGATATATAAATTCCAGTTATATATCGGGCCCAAGGATAAAAGCCTTTTCGATAAAAACGAGCGGTATCGAGAGCTGGGCTTTTTTCATACGATAGATTTCCTGGGCTGCTGCTGCCCTGCCAAGATTATAAAGCCTCTGGCCTTTGGGATATTGGCTTTGATGAAATGGATGTACGGCTTTATCCATAATTACGGTGTGGTTATTATCATATTAGTTTTCATGATGCGTCTGGCCATGCATCCGATTACCAAAAAGAGCCAGATTTCGATGAGCAAGATGAGCAAGCTGGCGCCGATGGCCGAGGAGATAAAGAAAAAATACGCCAACAACAAGGCTGAAATGAACAAGCGGATGATGGCTCTTTACAGAGAGCAGGGCGCTTCACCGGTTATGGGCCTTCTTCCGATGATGGTTCAGATGCCGATTTGGATTGCTTTATGGAGCGCGGTTTACGCCGGGATTGAACTGCGAGGCGCGCCGTTTTTGCCGTTCTGGATTACAGACCTTTCGGTTCCGGATGCCTTATGGAGATTTCAAACGGTAATAGTTGTGCCTGTGTTAGGCTCGAAGATAGATTCGTTTAATTTGCTGCCGATTATGATGGGCGTTGCGTTTTATCTGCAGCAGAAACTAATGCCGTCCCAGGCGTCGGCGTCCGCCAATCCCCAGGCCGCCCAGCAACAAAAAATGATGATGATTATGATGCCGCTGCTGTTCCCGCTGATGTTATACAAGGCCCCGTCGGGAGTGAACATGTATATTATGTCAAGTACTTTTGCGGGAGTCTTTGAGCAATACGTTATTCGCAAGCACATCCGAGAAAAAGATGAAGCCGAATCGCAGGGTCTGGTTGCGACGACGAGCAAGACCGGCGGGAAAGTCAAAAAGAAAAAGCCCAAGCCGTTCTATAAAAACATGTAATGCGGCTGTAATTGTCAATCCTATGGAAGCTGTCTTGACAAGGGGGATGGCAATGTCGGATGTATGAACTGAGTGACACAATCGTAGCTGTCAGCAGTCCGACCTGCGACAAAAGAGTAATCATTCGAATAACGGGTCCGGATACAGTCGAGACCTGCAAACAGCTTTTCAGTTCACCAATTACCAAAAACATATCCGGTCTTTTGTCAGGAAGTGTTGCTGTTGACGACGAGTTAAAAGTCGAAGCAAAACTGTATTTATTTTTAGCGCCGCATTCCTATACCGGCGATGATATAGCAGAGATTCATATCCATACAAATTCTGCGGTCACTGAGGTCTTAATTGACAATTTACTGGGCAGGGGACTTCGTATGGCCGGGCCGGGCGAGTTCACGGCAAGGGCGTATCTGAACGGCAAAATAGATTTGGCCCAGGCTGAGGCGGTGAACGAAATCATCGTATGCTCCAACGCGTTTCAGTTAAGCGCCGCTGAGAAACTTCTGAGCGGGCGGTTATCCGAGACCACGGCAAAAGTGCGCTCGGCGATAATGGATTGTTTGAGTTTAATCGAGGCGGGGCTTGATTTCAGCGGGGAAGATATCGACCTGGAAACCGGCGCAGAAGTAATTGAAAGACTTCTCGGCGTAAAGGAGCAGCTTGAGCAGTTGCTCAGCGGAAGCATCAGATATGAAACGCTGATTGATTTGCCGTCGGCTGGGATTGCCGGCGCTCCCAACGCCGGAAAGAGCAGTCTGCTTAATAAACTATTAGGCAAAGAAAGAAGTATCGTTTCACACAGGCGCAAAACCACCAGAGATGTTCTGAGCGCCCCGTGTACATTGGCACATTGCAGGTGCGTATTGTTCGATTGCGCGGGCCTTCTGATACGGCAGGAGGATGTCCTCGACGAATTGGCACAGCAGGCGGCTGTTGAGGCGCTGCGAAACAGCGCTGTAGTTGTATTCTGTATCGATATATCAAAATCCGACTTCTCTGAGGATATCTCAATATTCAGAATACTGAAGACAGAAGACAGTCCACAGGATGCCTTACGGCAAAAACAGAAGGCGGAAAACAGAGCTTCTGTCTTCCGTCCTCCGCTGTCTGCAATGATACCGGTCGCGACAAAATGTGATTTGGTATCCGAACAGGTATTATCCAATCGGCTTGCTGAACTGAATGAATTGTTCGGCGCCGAGCTTTTGGCAATTTCCAGCGAAACCGGCGCCGGCTTAGAGCCGTTACGAGAGACAATCGACGCAAAAATTCTCGATGCTCGATACTCGATGCTTGATGCTGCAAGTTCTGCGCCCGACAAACGAGCAACGAGCATCGAACATCAAGCATCAAGTATTGCGCTTACGGCGCGGCACAAACAGGCGGTTACCGAGGCAATTGAGAACGTTGTTGAATCCGTTGGTGAACTGAGGGAAGGCAATGATGAGGTAGCCGCGATGACGCTTCGAGCAGCTTATCAGGCCGTTTCTTGTATTGAATCGGCAACAGGCGGGCATGTCGATGAGCAAATATTAGAGCAGATATTCAGCCGATTTTGTATAGGCAAATAAGCCGGGGCGAGACATCATCAAACTGTCTCGCTCCGGCTTTTTACGATTGCCGTTTTGACGTGCGGCAACCTGCTTATTAAGGAGTCTATTTTTTTGTGTTTAGCGGAGTCTTTCGCTATTTGTCTTTTGCTTCAAACTCAGCGTCGATTACGTCATCTGCCTTTTTTCTTTCAGGTTCATCTTCGGGCGGCGGAGGCGGTGCCTGGCCGGGTGGGGGCGTGGCGGAAGCGGCCTGCTTCTTCGCGGCCTCTTCGTAAAGCACTTTGCCCAGTTCCTGGCCGGTGGTGCCGAGGTTTTCAATGGCCTTTTTTATCGCATCGGCGTCTTCGCCTTTTACAGAGTCTTTGAGATTGTTTATAGCGCTTTCAATGTTGCCGCGGACATCGGCGGAGACCTTGTCGCCGTGTTCTTTGAGCGTTTTTTCCGTCGAATAAACCAACTGGTCGGCCTGGTTCTTCAGGTCAACAACCTCTCTTTTCTTTTTGTCTTCCTCTGCGTGGGCCTCTGCATCCTTTGCCATATTCTCGACTTCATCTTCGCTAAGGCCCGAGCTGGATTTAATCTCGATGGACTGCTGTTTGCCGGTGCCGAGGTCCCTGGCAGAGACGTTCAGGATACCGTTGGCGTCAATATCAAAAGCAACTTCAATCTGCGGGATGCCGCGAGGCGCCGGCGGAAGCTCGGCAAGCTGGAACCTTCCGAGGGTTCGGTTGTACCGTGCAAATTCCCTCTCGCCCTGGAGGACGTGGATGTCAACGGTGGTCTGGCTGTCTGCGGCGGTTGAGAAAATCTCCTTCTTGCTGGTCGGGATCGTGGTGTTGCGCTCAATCAATTTTGTCATAACACCGCCGAGGGTTTCAACACCCAGCGAAAGCGGCGTTACATCCAACAGCAAAATATCCTTTACGCCCGCGTCACCTGCCAGGACGGCGCCCTGAATAGCGGCACCGACCGCGACGACCTCGTCGGGGTTGATGCTCTTGTTGGGCTCTTTGCCGAAGATCTCCTGGCACAGCGCCTGAACGGCCGGCATACGCGTCGACCCGCCCACGAGGACCACCTCGTCAATGTCACCGGGTGACAGCTTGGCGCCTTCGAGGGTATCCATCACCGGCTTGCGGCAGCGCTCGGTGAGGTGCTTGGTCAGTTCCTCGAACTTGCTGCGCGTCATATTCATCTGTAAGTGCTTGGCCCCGGAATCCGTGGCGGTGATGTACGGCAGATTGATCGAGGTCTCCATTAC
>JABMRO010000290.1 GCA_013202635.1 Planctomycetota bacterium | reverse complement strand
GGGGAGGGGCAATCCACGCATTTGATTCAATGAATCATTTTTTCTTGATCAGTCAAATGATAATACCGGGCTCATGCTACTGGAACATGAGTTTTGGACTTGAGAAAGGTGAAGTTGAGAAAGACGAGGAAGGCTTGCGGACTATGCGAATTCTTGGTCAGAATATGGCATGGTTACTGAAGAAGATACAAGCGTAAATTGCAATCATCATAAAAGTAACTGTACCCGCGATAGCTTCTTGTGATTTTGTAGCTTATGACATGTCTTTTGCCAACCTTACTTGTCTTGCTTTCTTGTCAGAATCAGGATTAATTAGTCATACAAGTTAAACGTTCAAGATATTGAGCGGTTCGAACTGCTTGTCAAGTACCTTCGAGCTATCGAAGCCAAGCCATCGGTCCAACACGGTTGCATACACACTACGAAAGTCGGTGTGGAACTTCAATGCGCCGTTATCCAGGTCTGACAGACTGGGATGTGGACCGACAAGACCACCTTTGAGCCTACCACCGGCCAGGAAGATCGGAGCGGCAGCACCGTGTCCAGTGCCGCGGCGTCCATTTTCCTTAACGGTCCGGCCAAATTCCGAGAAGGTCATCAGCAGAACACGATTCAACAGCTTGTCTCGCTTCAGATCGTGGATAAATGCTGCGATTGATTCAGAGAAGTGGCCCAGCAGAGAGCAATGGTTGCCTAATTGGTTTGCGTGATTATCAAAGCCTCCGATTCCGCCGCCGCCAAGCTCAGTAAAGAATATACGGATACCAATATCAGCCCGAATAAGTTGAGCGACCATACGAAGACTACCGGCAAGTTCGAACTGTGGATATTCGGCTGTGTTGGCCGTCTTTTTCATTACAGCCTCGATTTGCTCGCTGTTGGTATAGGCATTCTGTGTGCACTGCTGCAGGAAATGCATCAGTGGATTGTTCTGACCAGGGCGGGGAAGTCTGGCCGTGCGTTTCCGTCGGGATTTGTTTTTGTTGTGGCTGGCTATTTCGCGCATCGTTAGATTTTCAAGTGAGCGGATAGATGGAACGACGGCATTCTTTGCGTTCAGGCCGAAAGGCTGGGCGATCGGCCCGACAAACACGGCGGGTGCGTTAATACTATTCGGCTCCCGGATGCTGTCAACTGTTCGGCCGAGCCATCCCGTCTGACAATCGGGCTCATCGGGAGCTGCCGTGTGCCATACCCGCATCCCGGATTCATGGGAGCGGTCTGTGTTCGGGTAGCCAACGCCCTGAATGATACTCAGGTGTCCCTGATCGTACAGACGCATGAATGCTCCCATTCGCGGATGAAAGCCTAATCGCGAGTTGATTTTGTGTATTTCGTTGGGGGACAGACGCAAAGTAGGGCGGTTTCGAGCATATTCATCATCTTCGTATGGAACGACCGTATTCAGGCCGTCATTTCCACCCGAGAGTTGAACCACGACCAGAACAGTATTGCGTTCATTACGCCGGTGTGTGGCTGCCATCATTGAACGTACAAGAAAGTTCGGTGCTGCAGTTCCGAGTGATAACAGGGCCGAGCTTCCTAAAGTGGCCTTCAGAAAATTACGTCGGGTATAAGTCATGGTATTTTCTCCAAAATTTAACCTAAGTGAAACTCAGGAAGCGTAACTACCGCATGTGCAAAACGACGCAGCGTTGCCTCTTCGTCATCACTGTCGCTTCCAGACGGTGATTGCACCGTTTTCAATATGGTGTCATGAACGTCGGGAACGAGGTCACTTTGCAGAAATAAATCCAGCAGGAGTTGCGCAGCGGATTTGAGCGTCGTGCGCCCGTGTCTGTTGGCGAAGGCCCGGGGATTGAGTTTGTCGCCATATGGCCCCGAGCCTTGCAGAAGTGCCAAAGCCAGATTGCTGCGTCCTGTGAGTGTAGCGCTGTCGAGCCAATGCCGTCCCCCGGCCCAGCCGTTTGCCGTAGGCGGGTTGTATAGATTCTGACCAAGACCGGCCAGGTCATCCGCAAGCTGCGTTGTGGATACGACCCCTTCCAGGGCTTTTACTATGCCCAGTGCGAACTCTATCGGGCTTTTAATCCTCCTGCGATATGCCGCCTGGGAAAAGAACAAGTTTGAACGAAGCATCGTCTCGGTGACTTTCATTATATCGTAGTCTTTTGCGAAGGTTTCAGCCAGAGGGCTAATCATAGCCGCATTGGGCTCCTCGGTTTCACAAATCAGAAAACGGTACAGCTTTCTGACCAGCATCTGCGATGTGGCTGGTTGCTTAAGCGCAATCCGTACAACATCTTCGCCTGTGAATTTGCCTCTTTCACCAAAGACCTCCTTTGTATCCACATCGTGTTCACGAGATATATAGCGTAGCCGGCTTCTCAGCACAAACCAGCCTGTAAAAGCCCGGGAAGCTTCCCTGACATCTTTTTCCTTGTAGTTATCTGGGCCCATGGTGAAGGTTTCCATGAGCGTTCGAGCGAAATTCTCATTCGGTAATGCTTTGCGGTTTGCATCTGCTCCAAGATAAATGAGTACTGCCGGATCGTGTGAAATAGCTTGAAGCATGTCTCCGAATGAATTAAGAGCATGACTGCGAAGAAGCCGGATGTGCTGCAGCATCAACCTGGGATTTTTTACCTTGTCGCTGTTGGTGGCGAAATGGCTATGCCAAAATAGTGTCATCTTTTCAAGTAACGGATGTGGTGTCTGAATAATCCGCCGGAGCCACCATGCTCTCAGGCTTTTAATGGAACCGGCGGCAGAGTTGTCATATCCATCGTATGTATTGTTAAAAGCTGTCGTATCGGCTTGTGGCTTAAGCAGCTTATCAATGGTTCGCTGTGGCCCGTCAGGCAAGGCCTGCTGAATCTGCTCCCAACCTGCTCCGAATGCTGCGCGTCGGAACAAGTGTCCGGCCTGAGTAAGATTCCAGGGCTGCTGAGCATTCGGCCGGTATACAGCCCATGCCCAATCTGGATCGGTCAGTTTTTCATCGATTGCCGAGTGAGCTTTTTTTGACTGATGTTGGTCAGGTGGTTTCCCAATTTGCTCAATCATGAGTAACTCCTTTTAGATACTAACAACCAACATACTGCGCAGTTTGAGTCCGTGGCCGAATTATCAACATAATCCCTGAGCACTATAAGTTCAGCTTTATTTCCAGACGCGCCTGGGTAAGACCCTTGTGTGTGCCAAGGCCCAGTTTAGCGCGTTCAACTAACCTCACCAGTGTAATGAGCAGATCGATCCCTGCTTCGGCTTCTTCTTGAGTGCTGCCTTTCTTAACCATGTCGCTGCGCACGAGTGTATCTCGGTTGGCTTTTAGTATCGATGTTAACTGGGCCGTGTCGATTTCGACCAGGCTGTGGGCTCCGCCAATTGGTTTGACCTTATGTTGCATTTCTCGGTTCAAGGAATCGATAAGGTCTTTGGCTAAACCATCAGTAGAACTTAGAATTAGGTATTCACCCGGCATAGCCAGGGCAGGGCGGATATTAAATCGTTGTTCCAAATTATTTTTCTCGTTGAGCCCGGATGTAGAAAAGTAAGCCATTGAGAACTTTGTCCCTTCGTGGACTATGCGATCAATAATCAAACCCTGCATTGCCTGCTGGCCGCGGGTGAAATTGATGAGGCCCAGGGCCTTTTGCCACGCTTCCTCGGCTACTTCGTTGAACTGCTCGGGGTTCTGAAGCCGCAGGATGACAGCAAAGGCCGGGAACTGAATCTGCGGTGTGCCGATTGCGGAGTCGAATTCCTGCTCGGCCACCACAAAGCGAATTTCGGATTTGGTTTCTGCCAGAACCTCGCTGGTTAAATCACGCCCGCTGAAGAAGATGCCCATCATGTTCTCGAAGAAAATCAATCCTGATGTGCGTTCGGGGAAGAGTTCATCCTTGGCAGAATAAAATTGATGAAGATCACGATAAAAACTTAATGCAGCGATTCGACGCGGTACCGACAGGTTTGGAAAAACACCTTCACCCCTATTTTTTGGCAAGGCAAACGCGGCGGGACTTGTCGCTGCTACCTTCTTGCTGTCAACGGATGCCCGAAAGACCAACGTGTTATCTTCAATGTGTAATCCCAATGCCAGCCAGTTCGAATCGCGTGTTGCTTCAAGAATTCCCGCGAAAGCCAGTGCCGCCAGAGGATTTTCGTGCTGTTGCCTGAAGATCTGAGCGATTTGTGGAATACCCATCAGGGGTTTGAGATTTACAAAGACTTTGGCGATTGCATCGGGCCTCACAGTTTTTTTTGCGGCTCGATAGGTGGGATTTGCCGCTAAGCTCATTTTTTTCGTTTGTGAGCGGCGCTGCAGGACGGCTTTGAGCCCCGTCGGATGGTTGGCAAAGACCAGCCTCTTACCGATGATCGCGTGTGCTTCTTTTCCGTCGAACGTCCATGCCGTGATACCATCATACTCCCTGGATGCTACTATATTAAATTTGCCCTTTTTTTCGGCCTCGGATCGAGCAATGTTGAGGAAAAACTCATGAAGCCGTTCCAGCATTTGCTCATCCTCAGCGTCAATGATCAATAACACCGTGTCTTCCGGACATACGGCAAAGGTGATACCGCCGCCGGTGAGCTTCGCCAGGCCTGTTCGCCAATCTGTGCCCAGCGTGGTCTCCACAAAGTTGATTATATTGAGAAATTCTTTGAACTGAGGTTTCGATGCCTGTTCTTTGTAGAGTGGCAGTTCCGTGACAGTCGCGGTTGCTTTGTCGTTAGTGAATACTTCGAGCAGTGCTTTCGGCCTGGTTACTTCCAGCACAATCACCGCATCTTGTGGAATCCACTGGATTGCCGGGGGCAAGGTTTGCCCCGCTGCTGAGGTGTGCGACATAAAAGCGGCCAACATTAAGGCCAGTACGAGTACGAGTTTCCGGGACATGCTATACCTCCAAGATTGTAATAATTATTTGTATTCCATATTAATATAAAGGATTATGCCAACTAAATGTTACCGTTTTGTTACGGTTTTGTCCTGTTTGTGTGATTTTTCTCAATTTCTTATTTTCCCTTAACCTTCTTTTACATGCCGGATAGTGGAAAAAACAATAGTAACAATACAGCATCGACAACTGGAAAATACATGTGCTCACCAGATTGCAATAAGAAACAGCCAACGATTATTGTGCGGCAGCCAGGGCTCGTTGGCTTGGTAATCCGCATTTGGTTCCGTGTGCATATCCAGCCAGGGACGATCATGGTCGGGCCATGCTCTGGTTATGCCGTTAACAATAGCGCCGGGTACAGCGCCACGAGGATTCCCCGGGAGAGCATTATACCGATGATGATAGTGGGGGACAAAAAAGCTCCCAACACCTTCCATTGTGGATACACCATAAGGATTTCTGCCCAGAATCCAGTGTACCTGGTTTTCCGCAATACTTCGGCCATCTGTAAATCCAAGTTTTTCCAGTAAAATGCCCTCATAAGCGGTATCTAAAAGTTCACGGCTCTCGCCTACATACCAATCATTGATATCGCGATAATGACGAAAAAATATAAGGCTGCCGTCATCATCCCTGCGTCGTGTGATTTTGAAAGGATTGTTGCAGATTATCTCAAGTTCTTTTAATCGCATTTTGGCTATTGATTTTATTATTGGGACCAGCTTATCTTCTGGGAAAGCAATCGCGTACTGGGCTAATTCACGAAAACCCGATGTGTTTTTTTTGTCCTTTGGTAACAGCGTATGTCCCCGTTTTCTGGCCGCATCACGATATACCTGCTTTTGTGTTGCGTTATAAAGAGCAAGGATTGCCGGCATATTACCACTATGTTTTTGGTAGAGACGTTCCGCCATGGCGAGGTATTTAGGTACATATTTTCCCAGTAGTGCAAAACCGGGCATACAGGCTGAAGCGTTTACCATATTATCACGAACGCGGCGTTCGTCGCCAGTGCCGGGTAAATTATCACTTTCTTTCTCCGGCCTGCCCCAGTAGCCGTAGCCGGAGCTGATTGTTGCTATCATATCCAGAGTTTCGGGATTAATACATTTCTCCAAGAACTCAGCGCCCCAGAGGGCTTCATCTAAAATATCCGCCTTACCGTTTTTATCCTGGTCGAATTGGTTAAAAAAATCTCTGCGATTATCGTAAGCAAAAGCAAGAGCATAAACGGATTCGGGTGTATAGCCATTATATTTGTTATAATCACCTGCATCATGCCAGCCGCCTGCTAAGTCTTTATAGCTGCCGTCAGGCATTCGGGCGTCATCAAGGTGACAAGCACCATGGAAAGAAGGAATGGACATACCGCATCGCTGATAATAAAAGAATCGATAGGCTTTTTCACTTGTTTTTGAAACCAATAGATTGTTACGAATTTCAAAAGGCGGAGAAGAATAAGCTTTTCTTTCAATTACAGTTTCAACAACGTAACGACCGGGCGTTGTAAAGGCCGAAAAATCTCCTTGCCAGTGATATAAATCCCACTGGCGGAAATAACCAAGCTCTTTGAACTTTCCAGTAAATGCTTTTGTATTATTTTCAAGATTTATTAGTGAAAAAGAGCCCGGAGGTTGACGCAGAGATGTCGAAGATTGAAGTATAAAGCCCTTCGCATTTGATTGTGTTTCATAACCAAGCTGGTCAACTAATATGTCTACATGTGGATTACGGTTAAAATAGATTTCTGCATCATCGATATAAAATGGTTTGGAATCCTTGGTTGTGACGGCAATTTGAACCTGCCGGGCGGTGTGGCAACGCACAACATGCAGAGAATATTTATACCAGCCATTTTTTCTTTCAACCGGCTGACTGACAGCTTGTTCGGCTATCTTAATGAATGGAGTGCGATTTCGACGGGTGTACCAAATCGCCTTCAGAGTAATCTCTTGATCGGGTGCTTTCTTTATCCAAACGGATGCATCGCAGGAAAATATGTCCTGGTCTAAACGCAAGGCGATGGTTCTTGCACCGCAGAGGCCAACATTAGTGATGTTCTTTCTGACTTCCTCGCCTCCGTTATATTGGCTATAATATATCGTACCCTTCAAGATATTGGAATTAGGTGTTACTCTCAGAGATTTTCTTCCGGTATGAGCGATATCTTCTACAATTCTCATTTCACTGCTGCCGTCTTCTGTTACAACACCTATCGGGAACCAGCCGCCGAAATTACAAAGATTCGTTTTGATTGTTGTTAAGTCATTTTCAAACGAATAATTAGGTGCGACATTCATTTTTTCTGTTTCTGCTTTCACGATAGATTGCGGGATAAATGAGATAATAGTGAAGAGAAAAATAACAGAAAGCAATGATGTGAGTTTTGTGGAAAATAATAGATTCATATCTGTCCTTATCGGTTATACCGCGTAACTATTGAGCCTTTATTATATAAAAAAGAGCTTTCAGTGTAGCGGCCTGTCATATAGTGTACTACGAATCTATGAGCAGATAACATTTTGCTGAGTACTTCCTACTCAGGCCACTTTCCGTTGCGAATATCACTCAATACCAGCCTGCTCGGATCAATGACCACGTAGTTTATCTTTTCGCGTCTCCACGTGTAGGTAATATGAACAAGGCCGTCGGAGGTCTGGATTGCTGCAGGGTAGGCGCCGTAGGCTCTTTTTCCATCAATAGTGATATCGTCCTCCAGTTTCAGTGCCGCCTTCCAGTTCTTGCCATCGGTCGATATTGCTACATTTAATTGTGCCCGGTTTTTGGTTGAGTGGTTATATACCAGCAGTTGCCGTCCATCTTTCAGAGTAACAGCATCGATACCGGCACTGGGATTGGGTAGTATCGAGGGTACTAACGGACTCCACGTTTTTCCCTGGTCACTTGACCACGATTGTCTTAGGACTCCGCGGCTGCGGCAAAGAATCTGGAGCTTTCCGTCCGGGTAAGTGAGAATGGTTGGCTGAATTACGGGAAACTTCTTTCCGTCATTAAGAGCTTCCGTTCTGCTCCATGTTTTGCCGAGGTCTGGAGTTATTTCCATATGCACACGCCATCCTTTGTCTTCCGTACTCGACCCGCAAAGCAGAGATTTATCAGGGAGTTCGATTGGTTTGGCCCTGACCGGTCCGATGATGCCTTCGGGCAGCCGCCGCGGTTCAGACCATGTTTTACCCTGATTGTTTGATACGGTCAGTATTCCCCACCAGCTTGCCGGGGTGGGCCCGACCTTATAAAACAAAAGTAGTTGTCCATTTTCGGCCTGATACAATACAGGATTCCAGCAGGGATGTCTCTCATTCTTATTAGAGGAAAGCCGGCTGTACTGAATCCCATTTGCAACCTCGACCGGTTCCAGCCAGGCGGAACTATCTTTTGGCTTAATACTAATCCATATCCCGACGTCTTTATTACCTTCGTCCGTGCCTGCGAAATAGGCTGAGATGAAGTTGTCTTGTGTTTCTACTATGGTTGAGGCGTGACATGATCGAAATGATGCTTTTTCGAAGAGAAACTGCGCCTCGACAATGCCCGGCTGTTCCATAAGATTGGGGATTAAGCTGTTTCTGTTACCTGAAGCAAAAATCGTAGTCATTGGTGTCAGGATTAAGATTGTGATAATAGTATATTTTGCTTTGTAGTTCATCATTTACTCCTCATTTAAATAACAAGGTTAATATCCTGATAAGTATATTGTATTTAGTATAGTTTGCAAGGAAACAGCAGCGTGTTTAATATTAAAACTATTACTTTAGTTGTATACGATTTAACCACTTAAAACACTGGACTGGAGCGTCAGATTTTATTATAATGCACTTCAACCAGATCATAAGGTAAACTGACTTGATATGAAATGTCAAACATTGCTCTGTAGAAAAGCTCTTTGAAACAAAAATAAGACTATTAGCAGGTTGTGTGTTATGGCGAGCAGGAATACTTCTCTGAGTTGAGGCCAGTATTCTTTTGAGCTAAGGGAATCTGT
>JABMRO010000289.1 GCA_013202635.1 Planctomycetota bacterium | reverse complement strand
TACTTGATCTGGGTGTGTATCTCACCACGGCCGTGAAATGCGGCAAGACTGGATACGGGATAAAGGCGAACACAATCAAAGAATGCTCACTCATACTGGAGAGGGAACTTGCCCTGTTTCCAGATGTGGAAGTGTTTATGCTGATGGGTGATGTGGCCATCAAGGCCATCAACTACATTGCAAAAAGGGCTGGTGAAGAAAGGGTGATTCCAGCCGGCTCCACATACAAAATTCGAGCCAAAGAATACTTTTTCCATGGCAGGCGAGCTTTTCCGTCGTATCTACAGGCAGGGCCCAGCTTCTTTATAGAAAAGAGCAAAAGAAGAATGATTGCTGAGGATATTGCTGCAGCTATGAGGCTTCTCGAAAAGAAAAATTAGAAGCTAAGCAGGTTCCTCGATAATGATTGGGAAGACAGAGCAGAAAGAAGAATGGAGAATATGGTGGGGCTTGTCATACTCTATGTATATTATATGGATATTACTATATAATTTTCAATGGTATGAAAAATATGAGCAGTCATAGTGTTCAATGTGTGAAATTAGGTTGGGTCCGGTGCTTTCTATTGAAGTGTACCGGCGGCTACCTGCTTATTGATGTTTATTATCCCGGGAATTACGCTAAGTTTGAGAAGAAGCTTGCCAGGACAGGGATAGCGGCCTCAGAAATAAAGTATCTTCTGCTGACCCATCATCATGATGACCACGCCGGCTTTGCGGCAGAGCTGGTTCGGCATACGGGATGTCAAGTCATAGCTCATCGTAATGCGTTATCGGCGCTGGAAAAAGGCGAGTATGAAGGTACTGCTAAACCAGTCAATCGGCGCCTCCAGATCGTTATGGCGTTTTACTTGCTATATTACAAGCTATTTCATAAAGGAGAATGGGATTTTCCGCCGGTGAGATTAGCAGACAGGGACATTATAATCGAGGGTGATAATGACGAGTTTCTAAAAGGAATCGGCATTGACGGGGTCATCTTACATACGCCCGGTCATACAAGAGATTCTATTTCAGTTTTGCTTTCTGACAGAAGCGCCTTTGTAGGCGATGCTGCGATGAATTTCCTGCGGTGGACGGGTGTTGGGCACAGGCCGATTTACATCGAGGACATCAACATTGTGTATGAAAGCTGGCGGAAGCTTCGAGAACGCGGAGCAAGAGTCATCTATCCTTCTCATGGCAATTGCTTTTCCGCCGCAAAATTAGAAAAATCAGCGGGGCTTGCCATATCGACTTGAAGCGGTTATTATATGCAATTATGCTGCAAAACAGAAGCGGCAGATCAATGGTTGCTTAAAGTTGTATGAAAGGAATCCATTATGAGCGGAACAAGCATTTCTCGTCGTCAGTTCATTAAGGGTACGGCCGCATTGGCGGGTGCCACGTTGTTTTCATCGTGTAATGTTGGGCCATTTGCCACGGGGCGCAAGCCGACGGCAGTGGATCAGGTGACTTTGGGCAAGACAGGAATTAAGCTCAGCCGGCTTGGTATAGGAACGGGCAGTAAAGGCGGCAGTATCCAGCGGGCTTTGGGGGCCGACGGTTTTAACCGGCTGATACGGTATGCTTATGATCAGGGGATTACGTATATCGATACGGCCGACAGCTACAAGACGCACACCATGGTCCGGGAGGCGATTAAGGGTCTTCCGCGTGAGAAGCTGTTTATACAGTCCAAGATGCCGGGTTTGCCGGAGAAGCCTCGGGAGGTGCTGGATCGCTATCGTACGGAGTTAGGTGTGGATTATATCGACAGCCTGTTATGTCACTGTATGGTCAAGACCAACTGGGAGGATGACCACAAGCGGATGATGGATATCTTCGAGGACGCCAAGGACAGGAAGATTATACGGGCACATGGTGTGTCGTGTCATTCGCTGCCTGCGACGACTAAGGCGGCGGAGGTGGATTGGGTTGATGTTAACCTGGTGCGGATAAATCCGCAGGGCGCGCATATGGATACGCCGGCTGAGACATGGAATGCCGTGAGCGATTCGTCTCATTTGCCTGATGTGCTCAAGCAAGTCAAGGTCATGCGTCAGAACGGCCACGGAATTATAGGAATGAAAATTATCGGGAACGGTGATTTTACAAAAGCCGAGGACCGTGAGAAGTCCATACGCTTTACGATGCAGTCCGGCCTGGTGGACGCGGTTGTGATAGGCTTCAAGAGTGCCGCGGAAATCGATGAGGCCATTGTTCGCATTAATAGTGCCCTTGCGGAGATTGCCTGAAAGTGCGATTGGGGAGGGCCCTTCGACACTTCGACAAAGCTCAGTGCAGGCAGGCAAGACAGGCGGTAGAGAATTTAGAATTGAGAAGAGGTGTGTGCCCTGCCGACTGTGTTCGAGATGGCAAAAGACCTTTGAGAAATAATACCCCCCTGCCAGAAGAGTTGTTGTTTAACGTTGCATCATAAAATCATCAAAACAATGATGGGGTATATCAGTTTTTTTTTGTATGTGTTTAGCCAGATGACTGATTAAGCGGTTTTTTTGGCGTGGCACGGGCCTGGAGCCCGTGTAAACACGGCCAAGATGGCCGTGCCACCAAGAAATTTCAACCCGCTCAACGCCTACCTTTTTGGCATGTGGCTGTTTATTTTGTAAGCTTTATGTTGGAAAGAACCTCCCCGTTAAGTTGGGATTTGGCGAAGAATGTGAAGAATATATTGATACGGGAAGGGTATTAAAAATGGGAATCGGAAATGTATCTGGCGCCAACTTAGGTCCGTTATTCATTAACGAGGCTTACGACGGCGTTTCGAATTCCACAAAAGCAATAGCATCAGGCCAGAAGGTGCACAGCCAAACGGCGCTTTCAATTATAGCAGGGCAACTGCGTGGTGAAGCGGCGGTGAACCAGCAAGGTGTTCGCAACGCTAATGATGCAATCTCGATGCTGCAGACATTCGACGGGGCCGCCGACAGTATCAACTCAAATCTCCGGCAAATGGCAAGGCTTGCGATGCAGGCCGGCACGGGCACATTCTCGGACGAGCAGAAAGCTGTGATAGAGGCGGAATTTAATGAGTTAGCGGCGGAAATAAACCGTGTGGCCGGCAATACCCGTTTCAACGGTAATAATCTGTTGGGCGGCGAGGGGGTGGAAATGTCGGTCTCTCTCGGTACGGGTCCTGATATTAATATTGTGTCGGGTGACCTTGGGCTGGATGTTTCGGGGCTGGATTTGGCTGCGGACGCCGGCGTTGCGCTGGCGGCGATACAGGAGAACATAGAACAGGTAAGTGACTACAGGGGATATCTTGGCGGGAAGCTGAATCGACTGTCAGAGGCGGTTGGAGTGATGGAGGTTGGAATTGAGAACGCGATGGCGGTGGAGTCGGGGATTTCGGATACGGATATTGCGACGGAAGTTGTGGCTCACGCGACCAGCCGGATAAGAGCAGAGATGGCGATAGCTATGCAAAGTCAGGGGAATGTAATACATCAAACGACTGTGCAACTGCTGATGTAGGACAAGCAGAGCCGTTCGGCTGTGGGGGCGGTCGCGGGGACGCTTTTGAGGCCAGAGCCGCAGAAATTACGGATCCTTCGGCACTTCGACAAAGCTCAGTGCAGGCAGGCTCAGGACAAGTTTAACAAAGACCGACAGTGAAAACAGTCGGCCTTTTTCTTTGCGCTATATTTTTGCTTGATTTCGGATTTTTTGCGGTATTGGTGCTAAACATCACATTCTTCATGTCTATGGAATGATTCCGCGTGTGCAAAAAAGTTTCACACTCTACGCTGGAGGAGCATACCCCCCTGCTGTTGTTTTTTGGGTATCAGCACGGCCAAACAAGTCCGTTGATGCGGCGCTGGATGACGCATTTGGCAATGGCACCCTTGTTCGTGAATTTGGATTTTTTCAACAGGACCTTTTGCATGAATGACAAACTCAGACAACTGGCCGGGATGCGCCGCAGCGGGTCGGCGATAAATAGAATTGGTATCAGAAGGAGGGTTTTGTTAAATGCCGGCATTGAGCGGTATCCACAATTTCCGCATTATAATAGATATTTTTGATTATTTTCGTATAATTTGGCGGGCCTGGTGGTACTATTTAATAGGAATTTTGTGAACAAATTGCAGTATTACATCGCTATTTACTAATAAAGGGTGGTTACTTTTTTAGCGGATTCAACTCATAAGTGCAACTGAGTCGCCAAAATTATGGTGAGCTGTTATACTCTCTCACTGGATTTTGGTTACCTCAGATAAGGAACACTTATGAGAGAGTACAGACAACTCACCGAAGAAGATCGTATCGAG
>JABMRO010000021.1 GCA_013202635.1 Planctomycetota bacterium | reverse complement strand
GGTCGGTGCTTACTATCATGACATCGGCAAAATCAATAAGGCAACCTATTTTATTGAAAATGAATTCGGCTCGGCGAGTCGCCATAAAGAGCTCTCGCCTACGATGAGTCAACTGATTATCGTCGGCCACGTTAAAGATGGAATAGAAATGGCCAGGGAATACAATCTTCCAAACGTGCTCCGACAATTTATTGAGACGCATCACGGCACGACATTAATCGAACATTTTTACCACCAGGCCAGAAAATTAACGATTAAAAACTCGAAAGGAAAAGCCGTTGATGAGCCTTCCGAGAGTGAGTTCAGGTATCCGGGGCCGAAACCAAGAACAAAAGAAGCCGCTATTGTTATGTTAGCCGATACTATAGAAGGTGCCGTCAGGAGCCTCCCGGAAGTGACGCCGACAAAGGCGGATGCTGTTGTGCACACTATGTCTATGAGACGCCTGCAGGACGGACAATTCGACGAGTGCGACCTGTCTCTGCGGGAATTAAGCCAGATAGAGGCAAGTATATCAAAAACCATTGCGGCGCATCATCACGGTCGAATCGCGTATCCCAAAGCGCCGGATGAACCGGAAGAGGCGCAATCTCAAATCGGGAAGCTCAAGTAACAAAGCAAGTAGCAATCATGGCCTCCGCTAAAAAAGACCAGGAAATAGTCGTTCAAATCGCTAAAAAATTCGCCGGTATCGACGCTCGTTTACCCGCAGTAAAAAAATTAGTTGAAGCCGTCTGCAGTCGCTTCGGGCTCTCGAAAGCAACGGTTAGTATTGCAATCGTTGATGACACCGAAATCCGCAAATTAAACAGCAGGTTTCTCAATCGCAAATCGACTACCGACTGTCTGAGTTTTGACTTGTCGGATAACAAGAGGGCGCAGCCGCCCAAACTATTCGAACTGATTGTTAACGGCGAAATGGCCGTCAGGCAGGCGAATCTGCGCGGCCATTCGAGCCAGGCCGAGCTTGCCCTTTACATAACACACGGGCTGCTGCATAACCTCGGATTCGACGACTCCACAGAGAGCCGGGCCGGGAAAATGCACGATATGGAGGACAAAATTTTACAACAACTCGGTTACGGTTTGGTATATAATAAGAACACGAAAGCATAAGTGTACAAAGACCCGTATTGTGCTGCTTGTGCTGTTTTATGAGACGGCTATTGAAGTAATTGAAAGGGACACGAAGAAGTGGGCTACAACGGCTGGGCTGTATTATTGATTTGTTTTCTCGCGGGCGGAACATTGTTCTTTTCCGCCAATGCCTTCGCTCTGCGCATATTCTCGCACGCCAAATTACAGGAAGCGTTCAGGGCGGCAAACAAAAAGGCAAACCCGGAACAGCTCGCCGAACAGTTGGCGGAAAAGTCCGAAGAGCTGATTTTGACGTGCTTTTTCTACCGGCTTATCCTCAACGTATGTATATTACTGCTGTTGGTATCGGTATTCATTTCTCCGCAACCGCCGGCAGAGCCGCCCGCACCCATAACCGGCTATCTGCTTACATTTATTATTGCAATGGTAATATTTTCGGTGTTCAGTCTGGCTATTCCCCGTGCATGGGCCAAATACGCCGGCGAAAAAATCCTCAGCCGAACGTTCACACTTCTGAAGTTTTTTGCCGTCACCGCCGCACCTGTTCTTTATACCTTTAGATTATACGAAGGTTTTGTGCGGCGCCTGGCCGGAGTACCTGCAACAACCCCCGAAGAACAACAGGAAGAAAAACAGGAGGAATTTATAACCGACCTCGAGCAGCGCCGAACCGAAGGAGTGCTCGATGAAGAAGAGCAGGAGATGATTGAAAACGTCCTGGAGCTGTCCACCAGCACCGCCGACGAGATTATGACGCCCCGCACCGATATAGTAGCCGCCGAAGTCAACTCCGATTTGCAAAAAGTACTTCAAACCATTACTTCGGCAGGACATACGCGGATCCCGGTTTATGAGAAAAATATAGATAATATCATAGGCATTGTTTACGCCAAGGACCTGCTGGGCGAGATAGGAAAATCGAGCGATAAATTTAAATTGCGCGATAAAATGAGAGATGCCTATTTTGTCCCCGAAAGCAAGCCGCTGCGGTCGCTGCTCCATGAATTTCAAAATCAGAAGCTGCATATAGCCGTTGTCCTGGACGAATACGGCGGTACGGCCGGCATCGTTACCCTCGAGGACATTCTCGAAGAGCTTGTCGGCGAAATAACCGACGAATACGAAGAGACCCCGGCCGAGCCGATAAAGAAAATCGACCAGAACACAATCGAAGCCGACGCCAGAACATACATCGACGACATCAACGACCAGTGCGAGCTGAATCTGCCCGAAGATGAAGATTACGAAACCATCGGCGGCTTTGTCTTCTCGCGACTCGGATATATCCCAAAGACCGGCGAAAGCTTCGACCATGAAAACCTGAAATTCACTATCATCTCCGCTGAAGCCAGAAGCATAAAACGCATCAGAATCCAGAAGACCACCGAACAATAATTTATTCATTGAAATTAACGAAATTAGAAAGTGCCTAAAGTTATAGATTATTTTTTAACTTTAGCTCACTTTAGGCACTTTAGTTCACTTGAGTTCCGCTTCTGTCTGGCGAATACGACATACGCAATACGAT
>JABMRO010000288.1 GCA_013202635.1 Planctomycetota bacterium | reverse complement strand
TATATGTACTAAGGCGAAAGCCATCGATATTTTTAGTAAGTTCAACAAGAATGTGTGTGTCAATAAATGAACCGACATCTATATACTTAGCATATCCATCGATTGGATCAGTAAAGTTCGGTCCGTACAGCAATGCCTCGAACTCATTGATATAGTTCTTGATCCAATTCATCTGGTCTTGTGTTATTTCTGTTCTATCCGGCTCCAAGTGTACAAGTCTCAGCCCTCTGCTGGTAATAAATGTTAGATCACCCGAGTCGAGTTTGTCTTTCTTGATAATGTACCCGCCGGTTATTTGAGGCTCAGCGTTATCAGAAGGTTCAAGTTTTGTGATATTGACGCGGTCTTTCCCCAGTTTAATCTTTTCCATCAGCACGTACACGCCCACATAATCGTCCATCGAGACTCCCCCGCCGTTGGTGTTCAGGAACAACTCGATAAACCGTGTGCGAACGGCATATCGACCAATATCATTGCTCCACTTATAGGTCAGAAAATTACGCATTAGTGATTTGTCCGAATAGGGAGCAGAGAGAACCCAGTCTGATTCAGCGGGAAAGCCCGAAATAGAAACATCTTTGTCCGTATTATATTCGTCCAAAGTTTCAAAGTGGTACTGCTTTTTGGCAAAACCGGCTGAGCTTTTACCACGAATATTAAGCCCGGCTCTACCCATGAAATCCGGCGTATTGGTTATTCTGGCCATGCCCCGGTCTTCGGTATCGATGAAGCCGGCAAAAGTCAACGTCTGAGTCTCGGTCGTTTGGCCGACACCTTTACCAAACGTATCAATAACAGCGATGGGCAGGTTAGAGCTAAAATTCCGGATGTCCGGCTCAAGGAATACGTAAGCCTGTGTCTTGACATTTGAGAGCTTCCAGCCCGGCTTGATTGCCTTGGCCCGCAGATTCGTGGTCGTTGTGATGAGAATAGGATTGGTATAGACCGCCCCCCCCGGGGACCGACCACGACCCGTAGTATCATACGGCTCACTACCATCAAGCGTGTAATATATTACGGCATCTTTGGTTTCGGTGGCGAGTGTAACAAAGAAAGGGAAGGTACAAAAACCGTGCCTGTGGCTGAATTGCGGGTCAGCGACAAGCCCCATGTATCCGCCGGTATTTTCCGCTCCCGGCGTAGAAGCAGCAATGAACCTCCAAACATCATTAGCATCAGGATAGCGCCCGTAGGCAATATCAGTAGTCTGTTCGAGAAAGATAACACTGTCAATAAGAGTACTGCCATCTGTATCGAACAGACCGATTTCCTCGCCGCCTGCATTGAGCCTGAAATTGGCATGGAGACCTTCGTCGGCGGTATTGTTGTCGGCCCATATCAACAGATAGCCGCCCGGTGGGATGATAGTAGCACCTCGAGAATCACTGTGAATCCGCCATTTGGTTGGAATAGACAGATTGTCGGTCAGATACATACCCTCGACATTAATAGTGTAGGTCCCGGAGTTGTAGATTTCGATCCAGTCATCATATTGGCCTTGTGAGTCCTGGGCAGAACTGTTATTAGAGGCCATAAATTCATTAATAATCAGAGGAATGCCTGTCTGTTGCCACTGGCCAGCCTGCAAATTTAAATCAGCCATATTGGTCGTATCAGTATTGAAGTCATTGACCGAATAAGCAGCCTTCACAGAGCCAACCAAAGATATTGATAATAACAAAGCAAGTAATAAAATTGAAAAAAAACGGTACATCTTAACCAGGCCCTTCCTCATTTAAGTCTTAAACAACTGACTGCAACTTAATCTTCTATGGTTATTAATCTTAAATATTCTAACATATAAAGAGCTATGAAGTCAATATTTTTTGCTCATACGATTGCCCGCTTTGAGATAGAATGCTGAGAAAGTCTCTCGAAAATGGGAAAAAACCAACCCTGCAATTTAAAAGGAGCCTATACCCATTGGGTACAGGCTCCGAATTGACCAGAATTTGCAATATCAAGCATGCAATTTTGTAATTCTTATCTACAGCTTACGGCTCCAGTGCATAGAGACGAATGTCATCGAAGAATACCATTCCGGCACCACCGGCCACCGGATTGGTTCTGTTGCCAAGACCAAGAGTAATCGTATTGACATTGGCGAGGTTCACACCCTGGTCAGCAAAAGCCTGCAAGTCGATATTCCATCGGGCCCACTCATCTATCTGCGCCGCATCGGGATTATCATTAGTGACCACCGCGTTACCGTTAAGAACAACATACATCGGTTCGGCAGCATTAGCCGCATCGCCTCTGAACCAAATTGTCAGCGTATTGACGTCTTTTTCTGTCCAGTCACGCGGGTAAGTCAATGTCAATGTCGCCTCAGACTTCCCAACAGCGTTGTCGTAGGCAAACGGCATCGACTGCCTGCCACTGTGAACGATAGTTTGCTCGACAAAAGGAGGATTAGCATAACCGACAACAGAACCGTTTGTTGCCGGGTTGTCGAATCCGTCTAACCAGGCGTTAAATATCCTGTTGCTCGCCGGGTCATCGGGGTTAAGGTCATTGTAGCTCTCGAAATCATCCACGAGAAGGTAGTCCGGCACCGTGAACTTCCATACTGTTCCAGCAGTCACCGTACTGTCGGCCGCCACCTCGTCTACTCGCCAGTAGTAGTC
>JABMRO010000287.1 GCA_013202635.1 Planctomycetota bacterium | reverse complement strand
TGGGGCAAGCCCCACCCTACGATTGTTTTGTTATTCACGTTGTGAATTAAAATATTGAATATCGAACAAGGAATGATGAATATCGAAGGGAAAGAATATCTACCAAATCTTTATTTTTTGTTTTGGTTGCTTTAGTCCGGCGGTTAGGGCTTTTTTGCGGAGGTGGTCGCCTTCGGTGAAGGGGCTGTGGAAGAACAGGACCTGAGCTACTTTGGGGTATTTGTTTAAGGCATCTAAGGCTTTGCTCCATCGTTTGGGGTAGTTTTGTTTGAGGCTTTGGGCGAGGTCGAGGCAGATTGCTGAATAGGCGGCGTGGGCGAGTTTTCGGGTGTCGTTTTCGTTTGTTATTGTGTTTTTGATTGTGGATTTCATATCTATCTGCAAGCGGGCTATCTGATTGGCAAGATTGGGCAGCGGGGCGATGTTCTTTGGTTTTTCGGCGGGTATTTGATAAACGATTTGGCCTTTGATGTTTTTTCTTTGGCCGCCGTTTTCGATGATGATACGCTCAGAGAGGTCGATGATTCTATCGGCGAAACTTGTGATTGTTTCGTCCATAGGCATCTCATCCCGGGTGGTATTATGGTAGCGGTCAACTATCTGCCAGTTTTGCTGCATCATCCAGCGGTAGCCCTTGATTACGCCGATGATGGTGCCGGAAGTAGCGGCATTGTTGTCGGCATCCCAGCCGAAATTGAATGCGGTCATAAGGGTCTTTACGAAGTCTCCCCGGCCGTAGAGCAAGGCCGCAATGGTCGAGGCGGTATTTAGTTCATGTCCGTTTCTATCGCGCATCTGGCCGCCATGCTTGCTGTACTTTTCTTTAATAAGACGGCGGGTAGTGCGCCAATCTTTCGGATATCGATGATGCCATTTGCGGACATCATTTACAATTTGTCTGATTGCGCATTTTTGGTCGATAGCTTTAAGGCCGGCTTCGAGAATATTTTCTATATCGTCTGTTATAAAGGCTGTTGCTATCATGCTTGTGAACAATTGTGTTGTTTGGGCCGGCTCGGAGTCAATCGTAACACGGGTGTAGTTCAAACCGATTCTGGCCGCTGTTTGGGGCATTGCAGGGGCTACCAGACCAAATGACTCGCAGATAAACTGCCCCGAAATATTGAAATTGGCCCATGGATTAAAGACAATGCTGCCTGTTTGGGGCGGCTGGAAACCTATGTCCATAAGTTGGCGGGCATATTGATTCGAACACCAAATACGATTGTTGATTCGCTGCTTCCATAATTGCACGATGAGGTGAGGCGGCAGCAGGACGGTGTTGTTACGCTGCATTGCGACAATATAAACCCATTCCAGGTCTGTGTCATCATCAGTTCGGGCGCCTTCGGGAAGGGCCGGAGTATATTCATTAACATTGCCGGGCTTGTTGATATATTTCATCTCGTGTTTAAGGCCGTTGAGATTGCCCAGTAACTGCCCGAGGAGGCCGCCTCGGATTTTGTCACGGAGGACCTCAGCAGGCATATCAATCGATTTATCTGAGTTGTCTGCTCCATAAGTAGAAACATTTGATGCAAGAGAGGCGACTATTAAAAAAGTAATGGTTGCTGTTGTGATAAAATCTTTGATTTTCATGTCCTGTCTCCAAAAGGGGTATTCTAACAGAAAGAGGGGCTGCTCAGTAATATAAAAGTCTTGGTTGTTTGAATTACTTGAACTGACCACTCTACCGTTACTTTACTGGATCCCTGCTCCTTCGACTGTCGCTCAGGACAGGTTTTGCAGGGATGACAGAACGGAGCGGTTAGTTTGAGTACATGTAAGGTAAATCAAATAGTAAGCCAAGTATCTATGATTTCTTCCGCGGAATCGGGAAGGATGCCGAGTATCCATGCGAGGTCAATAATCGTGGGGCGTTTGCGGATTTCGTGCATATGAAGGACGGCAGACAATAAACGCTCACGTGAGCATTTAATGTCCGCAAAGGTGTGTGCGGCACCGGCGGTTTTGAGGCAGTTTTTGATTTCGTTGGGGGAACGAACCTGTTGATGGGCGACAGCAATAAAGGTCTGCCATGTTTCAACATCGGTTAGTTTTTCACAAATAGTTTTGAGCATAGGTTGTTTCTGCTGGTATTGATCGCTGACATTTTCTGCCAGGGGTTTCCAGAAAGTACTGTCAACGTCAGAGGGTAAAGAGTGCGGTTCAGGAGTTTCGATTTGGAAGATTCGTTCATATAGGGCCGCGGCAAATATAGTGCCGATGCCAACCTGGCGGCCATGAAGGTCGTGGGGAGCGCCGTCGATGCTGGACATCATGTCAAGGGTATGACTTAGAAGGTGCTCGCCGCCGGATGCAGGTGCTGAGGTGCCGATGATAGTCATAGCGATGCCGGAGTACAACAGGGCGTTGAGCAGGGCTTCTATGGCGGCAGGTTGGCGGGTCCTGATATCTTCGGGGTGGTTAAAATAATATGTCTCCAAAGAATTGATAATTTCGCTACAGTATCGGCAGAAGTTTTCTTCGCAAAAGATGTTGTTAAAGAGCCAGTCGGCGGTGCTGAGGGGTTTTGCGATGGTGTCACCCAGGCCGGCGGCGGTCAGCTCAAAGGGGGCATTGATAATGACAGAAGGGACGGCAAATACGGCCAGTGGGGGGC
>JABMRO010000286.1 GCA_013202635.1 Planctomycetota bacterium | reverse complement strand
GGAGATAATACTATGTCTCGCTATATTGTGACAATGATAATTTTGCTGTATGCCTCGGTGGTTTGTCCCGTTTCTGCCACTGTTCCAAGCGGAGTAAACCTTGCTAAGCTGGATAATTGGGATATCATAATAGCAGAAGACGCTTCGCCAAGCGAGAATTACGCTGCAGAAGAATTCCAAAGCTATTTTTCTCAGGCAAGCAACATTCGCCTGCCAATTGTCAGTAAGCTTGAGCCCGCTATGGACGGACAGCATCATATCTTCATTGGTTCAAGCTCAGCTATGCGTGCCAGCAATGTCGGTTTCAGTACAGATGAGTTTGGGGAGGAGGACTTTCGCATTATTGTACGAGATGATAACATTGCGATAGCCGGCCAATCGAAGGCGGATACACGGGGGACGCTTTACGGTGTTTATACTTTCCTTGAAGATTATGCCGGCGTGCGATTCCTCACAGTTGACCATACGTATGTACCTAAGATAGGTGCATGGCGTGCCGTTGGACCTTTGGACCGTTTTTATCATCCGTCTCTGCGTTTCCGCTGGAGCTATTATGGCGAAACTAACAGAAATCCAGCTTTTGCCACTCGGATTCGTGTAAATACTGTTGCTACCGATGCAAAGCTGGGCGGTAAGACGGGACTGAATCTCATAAATCACAGCTTTTACCATTATCTACCATCGCAGAAATACGGAAAGGAACATCCGGAATATTTCGCCCTGGTCGACGGTGAGCGCAAGTTGGAGATGGGAGGCGGAGGGCCGGAACTATGTCTGACCAACCCCGATGTCCTTCGAATCGTTGTCAATACGATTTTAGACGCTCTAAAAAAACACCCCAGTATGGAGAACGTATCAGTTAGCCAGAACGACAATAACAAATACTGTCGATGTCCCCGATGTGCTGTAATTGATGAGCGAGAAGGTACGCCAATGGGCTCGCTGCTGACATTTGTCAATGCAGTAGCAGATGAGGTAGCGAAGGAATATCCGGATGTCATGATAGGCACATTGTCTTACTGGTATTCGCGCAAGCCACCTAAAACGATCAAACCCCGGCCAAACGTTCAAATCCAACTATGCAGCATTGAATGCTGTGTTCTGCATCCTATCAACGACACAAGGTGCGAGAAAAATGTACAGTTTTGCCAGGATCTTGCTAACTGGGGTAAAATGTGCAACAAAATTTCCATTTGGAACTACAATACGAACTTCAGCAATTATTTACTTCCGTGTCCTAATCTGCGGGTGATAGAATCGAACATCCGGTATTTTGTAGCCAACAATGCTATAGGGATATTTATGCAGGCGGCAGGTAATGCTCTCGGGGCCGAGCTGTCTGATTTACGTAACTATGTGATGGCCAATCTACTATGGGATCCGAGCAAAAGTGGCCGGAAGCTAATAGACGAATTTCTCGATTTACATTATGGCCGCAGTGCCGAACCAATTCGGCGGTTTATCAATCTGACTCATGAGAATGCACTGGCCAGCGGATTGCATCCGAACTGCTTTGGCAGGGCGAAAGATTATGCGGTAGATGAAACCATCAACCAGGCAGGTCTCGATGCTTTTGCCGAGGCGATGAAATTGGCCGAAAACGATGCTGTTCGTGCTCGTGTGGAAAAGGCCTCAATCTGTGTGTACCGGGCCGCCATCGAACCAATCTGGTATATACAAGATAAGTCATCGGTTGATTCCGTTCTGGCCGAGCGAATGCGACCGCTGGTAAAACACTTCCTGGAGCTGTGCAAGAAATATGGCGTTACCAACACCAGTGAAAGTAACAGTATCGAGGCCGAGAGTAATCGGCTCAAACGCATCGTTGGACTGTGAAGCTCTCCGGTTTATGATGGCCATGGAACTCATATTGACTCTCACCTTATTTTTGGCCAACATTCTTCAAACAAATGCCAATCACGGTTTTCCATTGCCGATAGTACAAAAGCTATTGGGACATAGAAGCCTTAAAACCACCTCGATTTTTCTTTTGCCATCAACTGAGAAAATGGCTGAAGCATACGATAGAGAGTGAAACGGCAATAGAATGTGCGAAAACGGCATAATTGTTTGAGTTTGCTAATGTGTGTTTTTAGCCTAAAAACGAAGGTTTTTGTTGCATCGGATTAAGTATCCGGATGAAAAGAAATGTATCAATCCTGTAATTCTTTTGGTGATGCCGTGCAGTTTGACAATCGGCAACAACCGAGGCTCTTTTTCCTGTACTGTCTGGCTTTCCATCTTAACACCTCCAGCAAAACCACTCTAATGGCGGTTCGCTCAGCATGGGGCGGGCCGCCATAGACTAATTGGAAGCTTTTTGTTTCCTTTAGCCAGTGTTTTCATTATTGCCACCATGTGGGTCCGGCCTTATAATCAAAGCACAAATCTCCATTTGCAAAGTGAAAGTGGCCGAACCAAAGGGTGAACTTGACGGTGAATATCGCTAGCGCGACTTCCCCGCAAGTTAACCTCACGGTTGGGCGGAGCAATTCAAAGTAGACAGAAGGAGCATGAACATGAAAAACAGTCATCTCTCGGCAAGAGAATGGGGTGAGCGTATTGTTTTGGCGTTGCTTTTCGCAGCAATTGGATTGTTGATCATGACCGTTTTCAGCCCATGGAGACCGTTACTTGGCAGGGTCAATGATTACCTTGGCAGGATAGGCTTGATTATTCTTCTCCTGATTGCAGCATTGATGGTGCGCAGGAGCAGGCGTTATAAAGACCACGCTCAGGTATTGTTTGGCCTTTTTATTATGGTCATTGCGGTTTCCCTTGACTGGATTTTTGGTATATATCTGATTGATTACCTGGATGTAAACGGCAACACTCCAGCCGGTTACGCACTTCTGAAGCTGAATGAAAGCGCCGTGATCGTATGCGTGATCGTCCTCTTTACCAAGATCACGGGCGGCAGCTTGGGCTCAATCTACATCCAAAAAGGTAATCTAAAACGGGGTCTTGTCATTGGATTGATTGCTTTTGTCATCGCTGCAGCAGGCTCCATCCCCATGTCGACTCGCTTGTTCGAAGGTCGAGATCTGGATCTTGCCAGGATGATTCCATGGATGCCTTGGTTATTGATCTTTGTCCTGGCAAACGCTACTCTGGAAGAGCTCTTATTTCGGGGGTTGTTCCTCCGCAAACTAGAGCCATTCTATGGGAAGTTCATCTCGAATTGCCTGATCGCCTTCGTATTCACTGTGCTGCATGGGGCGGCGTCTTATACTTCGGATCGGTATATGTTTCTTGCAGTTCTCTTCCCTCTTGCGCTTGCCTGGGGGTATGTCATGCAGAAGACAGATGGCTTGTGGGGTTCGATTTTGTTTCACGCAGGAATGGACATCCCCCTCATGCTCGGTATCTTCTCGAATCTCTCATAGGTAGTTCTGCGCGAGAGTTCCGGACAATAAGACAAATAGGAAATAAGATTAAAATAGCATTTTCACGCTCCTGCGGGATTTCTCGCTTTTAAGTATCCTGAGGTATTTATAGAATGGATTCGACAGGGACATTCGTTACCCGTAGCATGGGAATGGAAGCAAAGTTCCCGAGGAACTGGCGAGTGTGTCAGCGACGTGCCGGGGTCGAAGTCCATGGCGGGTCATTATAATCATGTGACCATTGGTTCGCAATTTACCAGTCGTCGTTGAAACCTGAAACTATGCGGCGACCTTCCGGCTCACATGGGTACTCTAAGCTTGAAATACCCCGGTCAGGGAGTTTGAGGCTCGGCGGTTTGATCACTTTGCTCTTGACTTACCTGCGCCAATGCCTCTGCGATTTCCGGTATGTCCTGCAGTGTCGAGAACTCGCCGTTGAGTACAATCGCGTCAACGTAATCGGCAATGTCCTGGTCGGTCATGTTCTGCATAACGCTTCCAAATGTCTGGGCCATTACATCGATCATCGAAGAACGTTCGTCGATTGCCTGCAATTGCACATCGATCTTTTGGTTCTGACTGACATCCCCATGGGCCTCATATATCTGCATTTGCTGTTCTAGTGCCGATTGCTGCATCGCCATACCAACACGGTCGTAAACCAGGAATCGCCCCGAAGAAGAAAGACTTCTGCCGATGTTCGAGATGTTCTGCGCTATCTGCAGGGCCTCGTCGTATTGTCCAGCCGCCGAGAGTGCACTGGCCTGTTCCATGGCAGAATTGCCCATGCTGCGCATTATGCTCATGTGTGATAACGGCAAATCGAATGCAGATAGCCCGATTGCCATCGAATCAGAGGCCCCCCCATCGAGGAAATAATCGTACCTTGCCATCATCAAATCCATCCTGTCATCGGCGAATCGGTCCTTGGAGCCTGCCTGGGACAGCGACTGTAATGCTCCATCGACATCTCCGGTGTTGAATTTATAGTATGCGTCATAACAGTCTGCAAGGGCATTGGCCGGGTCGATTATTTTCATCTCATCGATATAGCCTAAAAGCGACTCATCAATCGTTCCCTGCGCAATGTTGGCCTCGACCAGCGAGGAAAGCACTACTTCCGAGCCCGGATACAAGTCGGCCGCTTCTTTGAGATACGCCAGTGCTGCATCAGGATCATGCGCCAAAGATGCCGCTGCTGCCCAATAGGAGGGCTGCCCGTTGTGGTCCTTTAATGTAGAGTCGATCCCTTTGGAAGTGACAATTTGCCTGATAGCCGCTTCGAGACTACCGCCCGAGTCTATCAATTCCTTGACCAGTTCGCCATCATACTCGATAAGTTCCTCTTCGGCACCTTGGACGACCTGCTCCTGATCCTGTTTGACGCTCTTTCGCTGATCCGGGACCTGTTCCGCTGTAGCCCGGGTGTTGTGAAGCAGCATATTCCATAAGTCCTGTATAACTAAACGGTCTGAGTTCCGCTGCTCGGTCAGTGCAGATATCTCCTGCTGTAACTCTCCAGCCTTTCGATTTGCCGAATTCTTCTGTGATTCTGCTTTGCTGATTTGTTCTTGAAGATCGGCCATTAACTTCTCAATTCGTTCCAATTCAATCACAGCAGAAGACGATTTCGTAGCTGTTCTCACATTCAGTATAACTAGGCAAACACACACCGCAACAAGCGATATAATTACAACGTATAGCCATTTGTTCATTGTCAGCTCCCTAAGATGGTACATTGAAAAGCGTACCTTATTTCTATTCCCATTGCCTTAGTAATAGTCGGCCAAAACATCAAAAGTTGGCTTTTCTCAAGTACAACGTATAACCCACTCATTTTAGTCTAATTTTCTTAGAATTTTGCGACAGAAAAACACCTACTTTCGAGGGCTTGATTTGAGGGGAGCGCTAAACCAGGACCACTCCCGGAACCCCAGCCATCCTTTGTAGCTTCCCACAGATAAACTGTTTGATTGGATATAATCCTTCACTTATACTCTTCGAGGCAATTTAACAAAATCTGGTTTGAGGATTAGCTGATGGT
>JABMRO010000285.1 GCA_013202635.1 Planctomycetota bacterium | reverse complement strand
CGCTTCATCCGCCCGGCCAATCTGGAGCATCTGATTCGTTGCCTAAAGATCGGCGGACAACTAAAAATCGCCACTGACCACGAAGATTATTTTGAACAGATACAGAAACAGATAGCTGCCCAGAGCGAAAATCTTAAAGCAATTGATTTTCTCGCCACCGCCGGAGCAGACACCGATGAATGGGTCGGTACAAACTTCGAACGCAAATATCTCAAAGACCAAAGACCGATTTATACCCTCGCCGTAAGAAAAAAATAAATCCCGTTCACGGGCTTTTTTGCTCTTTGCGAGCAACGAGCTGAAAATCAGTATTTTGAGCCTTGCGGCGCCTTCAGCAAAGGTCGATAACTTTCTACCATGCGGTGACGCGGCCCAATCGAACGCCAGTAACCGACCCATTGGAGATTTTCTCGCACATTAAGATCAATCTCTGCCCAGAAGACGCCTTCTTTGCCCCCACTGCAGGCAAGCATTCTTCCCATTGGGTCAATCACGAGACTATTGCCGTCGTACACCGAAGGAACCATATAGACTCCATTGTCACGTGCCCGAACCCGAAATACCGACTCGCCATCCACTCGACCGGCTTCATCGGGAAGCGTATTGCCCCACGTCGGCGCAAAGATAATCTCCGCTCCTTTGAGGGCAAAAATTTCCGCCGCCTCCGGAAAGAACCAGTCGTAACAAATCTGAATCGCCACATTTCCGAAATCCGTCCGAAAAACGGGATACGCATCACCCGGCCTGATACCATTCTTCCATTCCTCACGGGGCAGATGAACCTTCCTGTACTTGCCCGCAATCCGTCCCTTACGGTCCAGTAGTACAGCGGTATTATAAACAACATCGCCGGCCTGCTCTGTAAGACCCGCCACCACCCAAATACGATTCCTCCTTGCAGCACCAGCTAATTGCCTGGTGGCCGGGCCGGGTATCGGTTCTGCGCAGTCCTTCACCGAACAATTCGTCCCAACCATAGTAATCGCCTCACCAAGGCAAACAACATCCAGTCCGAGCTTACCGGCCACGTTAATCTGTTCGCACCATAGTTTCAGATTATTCTTTGGCGTACTTTGCCTCGGCCTAAGATACACCGTCCCAATTTTCACTTTTCGCGGTCCCGGCCGGGTCGTCGCCTGTAAACTCGCCTGCTTCCAAATAACCGAACCACCGCCGGGCCATTTAATCTCCAGTGACAATTGTGCACCATCAGCCGCTTCAGGAGAAACAAACACATCTTCAAAACTCGCTATATCCCCTTCAAGCACCGGCCCCCGCACAAGCATACCAGCCGGATGAAGCAACTTCCCGCCACGGCTCCAGCTCATACGTACGAGTATCGATTGATAAGGGGTGGGAATATTGCGCAATCGACAAACTGCTTTAACCGCATAAGCTTGTCCACTTTTAATGTCCTTGATTTCCTGAACAATCCCACCGACAGCGTACGGGTCCCCTGCCGCCTTAACCAAAAGCCCTTCGCTAACACTTTCGACCCGGCATGCCGTCTTGTCCAGTACAGGTCTCCAGACAGACCAACCGTTTGGTAATTGCTCATCGCCGGACGATTTAAACGTCGGATTGGCTACTAATTCCTTTGCCTCAATGCCCTGAGCACAATGGAAAATAACCCCAACAAAACAAACAACGACCAATACTCTAAACACAAATCGATTCCACATTTTCAACTCCTTAGCCCCCCTGTGCAGGCAGGAAAACCACCCGCGTTTTTATTACAAGCTCGGTGATATAACCTATTTAGCCCCACATTTCACATGGGATTTTATGCTCTATTTGCTTTCCAACTGTTCGATTGTGGTGCGTGTAACCCGCTGTACGTAGTTATCCGAATCCTTCAGGGCAATCTTGATCTGAGGCAGGGCCGGCCGGGCTTTTTCGCCAATCTTATTCAGAGCAATAATCGCATACAGCCGGGCCTTATCTGTCTTGTCCTTCAGTGCCTCAGCTAATACAGGCAGCACCTCTTTCTCTTGTCCCCAGTCACACATTGCGTGCGCCGCAGCGATACGGACAATCGCAGCGGAATCCTTGAGCGATTTTCTAATCGCCGTCTTTGCACGCCTCATATCGGAAGAGCTTTTACAATTATTATGCAAACCAATCACAGCCCAGTAACGGACAGGGGCGTACTTATGACCCAAAGCCCTGAGATATTTTGGTATTGCTTTTCCACCCTGACCGTCCAGTTCTTTAAACCTGCCCAGGCTTTCGAGTAAGTCGGTTCGGTTGAGTTTATTCCGCCAGTGCTGGGCGTCCTTAGCAGGTGTTTGAGGACGCTGTGACGTTGTGACTTTGTCATCGAATTTGAACCGGACCTCGCCGCTGTCCTTAAAGCCGATACGACATGCTTTGGCATGCAGTATTTTATCCGGTGTAAGCCATACGGATTTTCTATATAGTCTCCAATCGGTCCGGCCCACTCCGTCGCCAGTTATTCTGTAAACTATCGAAGCTCCGGCTGTGGGACAGGCGATTGTAATCCGACGCGCATCCTGACCCGGCTGCCACTTCGGTGACCAGAAAACAGGTTCCGAGGTTTCCTGGTACTTACCGCCGGGCCGCTTCATTTCGTCAAATTCAGGCTCAGGAATCAGCCCAATATCACCGGTCTCTTTCACCCAGTTTTTATGGGCTTTGCGCATTCGCTCAAGCACCTTTTTATACTTCGGATTGTCCGCCAGATTATTAACCTCATGCGGGTCACTAAGCGTGTCATATAATTCTTCAACCGGTTTGGTTTCCTCGAAATATTGCTTTTGAGGTCCCTTTAGTTTTCCTTCAGCGTTGAGACGGCGCATCTCCTGCATCGTCGGCATCTGGTTCATATAATCGATATCCTGGCCCCGGGTTAAGTGCCACATATAGTTGCGAATATATTTGTAACGCTTGTCGCGCACCGCACGGATTAGGTCATATGCCTCATCCATCCGGTCCCGCGCAGCGAAAATATACTCACGCGGCCCGGCCTTTTGAGCGCCCAGGAAAGCCCTGCCCTGTATGTGCTGTGGTATCTTTATACCAGCCAGCGACAGCATTGTAGGTGCAAAATCAATAAAAGCCACCAGGTCGTCGTTTACGGTGCCGGGTTTGAGCGCATCCGGATTTCCCGGCATCGCAAGCTCTTTCAATTTCTTTGGTACGCGAATAACCAGCGGAACTCTCAGGCCCGAATCATAAATCCATCGCTTGCCACGAGGCAGGCCTCGCCCGTGGTCGCCCCAGAACCACACGATGGT
>JABMRO010000284.1 GCA_013202635.1 Planctomycetota bacterium | reverse complement strand
TCACAATACTATACTTTATGGCTATGAATTTTTTGAAAAACAACAGGATGTACTTAACTGGAGACGAGCGTTGGCTTGTACATCGATCAGATACAGGATTGAAAGTACTAATTGTAATTGCTGTTCTCCTTACGTTCTCAATTTACTCTAAATCGAGAACCTTAACTATACGGCAGATTCACGTCAGGTTGATCAATATCGAAGAACACCTGAAAAAAATGTTCCCGATGTGCCGAGAACAAAAACCAGAAAGTAACGCTCACTAAAAATGAATTTGAGCAAAACATAAAACAAAAAGCTGAACCGATATCCATTTGCTTCTGTATCGGGCTATACCACAAACATTTACCATTTGAAAAGGCGGCGTAACTGCCCGCCCTTCCTGATTTTAAAGTAAACAACCACAATTTGCCGAAATAATAATAAAACATTTGACTTATCTTTCGCTATTGTGTATATTATCGGACTGATGGAACAGCACGAATACCGGAGGGTATGAAAAGGCGGGGAGCAGACTGTTATCTCTTTGAAGTCTTCCTACCCGTAAGAACTGTGTTAAGCTTTTCGTCCTGTATAATACAGGGAGTGTACATGTCCGTTTTTATGGAGAAGAGCGGTATGGACAAACGGAATAATCATTTATGCAAAGCCGAAAGTCTGCAAATGCAGGCCGGAAGGCTTCTTTTCGGGCAGAGCTTCTTTCCAACTCACCAGCTTATCCGCACCCAGACGCGCAAGCCCCCTGCCCAGCAAGGAGGAACTCGCCAATGAATCTAATTTATCGTTAACCATAACTGAATTTAAAAAGTCTTATTACAAGAGGAGGTGATGCAGAAAAAGTGTGAAAGTATTGTTTAAAATCAAAGGAGAATAAAATGAAAAGGATTTCGCTGTTCGCAATAGTATTGTTAACGATTATGCCATGTGCAGTTAAAGCCGGCTTTTATGATTATGGTTCTGTCCGTTATCGTACTCGCTGGTCTCCTTATGCTTTTAGCCATAAGAGTTCCGGTTTGATTTCCGGCCACTATAGCTACTCCCCTTACGCTTTTAACCATAAGAATTCCGGTTTAATCCATAGGGACTTCCGTTATTCTCCTTATGCCTTTAACCATAAGAATTCCGGTTTAATTCGTGACAACGTTGGTTACTCTCCCTATGCCTTTAACTACAAACATTCCGGGTTGATTGCCGACACTGATTATAGAAGCCGTTATCGTATCTGCCATCCTCCTGTTGTAATTGTCCATAGTGTCAATACTCCCTCTTGTGCTCGTAGTTACAAATCCTCTGGGTCGTCTGAAAAAACGAGCAATAGTTACCATCAAAGGCCAATCTCCCGCGCCGAAAGACTCAAAATACAAAGGGATTCCAAAAAACAAATAAAAACGGCAAAGGAACAAGATGGAAAGGATATAATTTGCAGGTACTTTAACAGCAGGAATATAGATGATTTTAAAATGACCGGGATTTTGAAAGTAAATGGCAGAACAATAAACATTAACTTTCTGCTCAAAAACAAAAATCTATTGATTACATACTGGGACCTTGACCAGGTGCAGTCTTTACTGCAGCAGCCCGGATATCACAGAATCTACTTTGAAAAACACGAAAAGGAATGGAAAAACCTCTGCAACAAATACACGCAGGCAGGAGGAAAAGTCTATCCAATAACATCGGCCGATGAAAATGAGATATTAGCCAAACTAACACTCTGCTCCGAGCTTAACGGCGGATAAAACAATTCATAAAAAATATATGCGGTTTTCCAAAACAGATCCGCGGCTGTGACAGAGCCGCGACTGTAAAGGAGCGGTATTTGTTTATTAAGTCAGATAAGGTGGGGCCTTCATCCTTCGAAGTCTCGATTGTCCCAGGACGGAGAATGGATGCCCCACCATTTCCCTTTTATACCGGTCGCAATTATTTTTTCTCACCCATCAGCTTAACAACGGCCGGTTCTATAGCCTGCGCCCAGATTTTGTAACCCTTTGGAGTCAAGTGCAGATAATCGGGCATGATTTCTTTCGAAATCGATTTGTCCGGCTCAAGAAACTTCGGGCCTATATCCAGGTAATGAATCATCCTTCCGTCAGTAATCTTCGAGGCGATTTTGTTTGCTTTGGCAATTTTTTCTCGCTGAGGGCACGGTTTTTCTGCGCGGGGAAAAACGGCTAACAGAAGGATTTTTGTTCTCGGCAGCTTTGCCCGCAATTTCTTACAGATGGCAATCATACCATCGGCAATCTCTTCGGAGGTATTATCATCACGGTTCGAGTTGTTCGTCCCTATCATTATCACGGCGACTTTAGGCGAAATGCCATCGATATTGCCGTTATCAAGCCGCCAAAGTACATGCTGGGTGCGGTCGCCGCTAAAACCCATATTTACTGCACTGCGGTGCCCGTAATATTTCTGCCAGACTTCCCTGCCGTTGTTTTCCCAGCTATGAGTGATTGAATCACCAATGAAAATCATATCCACATTACCCTGTCTGACCCGCTCATTTACCGCCCAGTGCCGAAGAGTCCACCAGCTATGGCGGTGGGCCGCTTCCACTGCCGAATGTTTCTCAGCACCAACTGCCGGAGCAATCGCCGATACAATCACCACCCCAATATACAAGGCTAAAAGTTTACGTTTCATTTTGTGTCCTCCAAAAACATTTTAATAACTACAGGTATCCGACATTCGATACTATTCTATTGCTCATAATGTTTTTTTCACTCTAATCGGGCAGCTTCGATACGAACCGATAATTCCCTGAACCAACAGCAAACACCACCCTGTCATCCTCCGTACGCAGCAGGCTCACCGCCCCTGCCTTTGCCGCCGGCTTTCCGCCTTCGGTAACGCTCTCGATATCTTTGGCCGGCACATATACCGTCGCCGTTGTATTGGCAGGAATTGTAACATTCAAAGTAAATCTGCCGCCTTTTATTCTCCAGTCGCTTACAATCTTGCCGTGGATGGATTTATAGCTTGCCTTCGCATAGTCCAGCCCTCCGCCGGGTCGAGGTCGAATGATAATTCGCTTATAACCCGGCCCGTCCGTCTCGATACCGGCAACACTCCCGAACAACCATCGACCTATCGAACCAAAGGCATAGTGGTTAAATGAATTCATTCCCGGAGTCTGGAAACCTTTCTCCTCAGTCCAGCCGTCCCAGCGCTCCCAGATAGTAGTGGCTCCGTTTTTGATACTGTAACCCCAACTGGGAAAAGTATCGTTGTTGAGCAAACGATACGCGATATCCAGATGCCCTGTCTGCGTGAGAGTAGGAATAAGATAACTCAGTCCGACAAATCCGGTTGAAAGATGCCAATCCTTTTTTCTGATAGCCTCGATTAAATGTCGGGTAGCAGGCTCACGTTTGTCCTCAGGAAGTAAATCAAAATACAAACCTAATAAATAGCAGGTCTGGGTCTCTCCCTTTATGCGGCCATCCTTGGAAACATAGGCCTTATTAAAAGCACTCTTGATTTGTTCGAAGAGTTCTTCATACTTGCCGACATCATCATCTTTACCGAGGGCGGCCGCCGCTTTCGAAACTAAACGCGTGCTGTAGGCAAAATAAGCCGTGGCAATGACGTCCTTGGGCGTATTGGAGCCGATAGAAACCCAGTCCCCGTAACCTTTGGCCGGACGCAACAAATCCTTACTGTTCTTCCTCAAATAGCTTATCCACTTCTTCATCGATTCATAGTGTCTTTCGATGACCCTCTTATCACCATAGACCTGATAAATCGTCCACGGACAGATAACACCGGCATCACCCCACGCAGCCGTGCCGTCGCCCATAGCAACCTTACGCGGTGCCACATCAGGGAACCCTCCTTCATCACTCTGTGCATCTTCGAGGTCAACCAGCCACTTGGTGAAAAACGCCGCCACATCCATATTATAGGTGGCTGTGCTGATAAATATTTGTGCATCGCCGGTCCAGCCTAAGCGCTCGTCACGCTGCGGACAGTCGGTAGGTATCTCGATAAAGTTGCCCCGCTGGCTCCAGACTATATTACTGTAGAGCTGATTGACCATTGGGTTGGAGCACTCGAAAGACCCTGCTATCGGTACAGCCGAATGCACGACAACACCGGTAATCGCATCAATGCCCGGTTTGCCCGGATAACCAGTTATCTCCACGTACCGAAAACCATGAAACGTAAACTGCGGCTCCCAAAACTCCTTACCGGTACCTTTGAGTATATAAGTATCAGTGCAGCGAGCCGCACGGAGGTTCTCAGTATAAATTGTCCCATCGGGATTGAGCATCTCGGCAAATCGCAGCACTACCTTCGTCCCGGCCTTTCCACTGACTTTCAATCGAACCCAGCCGGCAAAGTTCTGACCCATATCGAAGACATAAACACCTTTTTCCGGCTCGGTAACCTTTTTCGGCTTGATTTCCAGAATCTTTTGAACTGTTTCGCCCGGATAAGACTGGACGACACCTTCGCTCTTATCTGTAACGGCTGCCGCTGCCCACGACGAATCATCGAAGCTCGATGTATCCCAGCCGGGCATCTCTTTGCCGGCGTTATAGATTTCACCCATCAGAAAATCCGACTCAAGAATAGGCCCGTATCTGGCCTTCCACGTCTTGTCGGTAACGACCTTTTGTATATGACCATTTTCGTACTCGATTTCGAGCTGCACGAACAATCGTGGCTCACTGCCGTAGTGTTCCCTCTTTCGACCAAATCCCAGATACCCCGCATACCACCCGTCGGCAAGAATCGCACCTATGGCGTTGCTGCCTTTTTTAATCAAATCTGTAACCTCATAAGTCTGGTAATACACCCGCGTAGGATAATCGGTCCAGCCCGGCGTGAAGTAGTCCTCACCTACCCGTTTGCCGTTGATATGCAACTCATAAAGGCCCAGGGCCGAGGCATAGACCACCGCACGCTTCACAGGCCGACCGACCAGAAAGGCCCTGCGCAGATAAGGCGGCGGAGGTAAAACAAGGGCGTTTGGGTCTGACTTTTCCTTGTTGTCGGAGTTCTGCAGCTCCTCGTCATAACCTATCCATTTCGCCCGCCAGTCTCTCGGTTTAAGCAGTCCGACCGTCCACATAGCCGGCTCACTCCAGTCAGATGCCTTGCCGTCTCTGTCCCACACTCGCACCTTCCAATAACAGCGCATTCGAGACTTCAAAGGCTCACCTTTATATACAATCTGATTGCTCTGCCCGGACTCGACCTTACCGCTGTCCCAAAGCCCACCTTGATTACGCCTGAGCTTTTCTTCGCTATCGGCCACCAAAATCTGATAGGCGCTCTGCACCTGGCTCCGCTGGCTGGATTCCATAATCCAGCTTAACCGCGGCTTAACTACGTCGATACCCAGAGGATTGACACGGTACTCACAGCGTAATTCCCTTACTGCAACGCCGCCGGAGATAATACTGCTTTGTGTTATAACCTCACATCCGCCCGAAACCAGTATCATTCCTGCCAAGATGGTCGTAAAAAGTTTACTTTTCATTTGTTCACCCCATTAGAAAAATTGTCTTATTTGTGCTATATTGACCCCGTTAGAGAGAATTTCTAACGGGATTCACCTCCGCAAATAATTACAGTTTTTCATTTGAGCCGCCATAGATAAACCGCATCCGGCCAATGTTAGGAATAATGCCTATTGGAAATTTAGGGACCGGCCTGAATCCGCTGGGCCAATAAACAAACAACGCCTTACCAACCAGATAATCTCGAGGAACTATACCTACGCGATACGGTGAAAGACCCTTATTTGCTAATCCCTCTCTGGTCCACCACCTACAGTCCTCACTGTTGGGACTGTTGTCGCCCAATACGAAAAACTCGTCCTGGCCTAAAGTAAAAGGCTTATCTATTGCCCTGCCATTTTGGGGTCCATTGGCATATTTGGATGTGGTGTAGTAAATATCTCTGAAAACAGCGACATGTGACAGCGCCAATTTGCCCGAGCCTGAGATTTCCAGCCGCGGCGGAATATCTGTTCTTATCCGGCCGGCGTCTCCCAGGCCACGTCCGAGATCATAAGTTAATTTTTCGCTCCCGAATTGAAAAATCAATTGGTGGTCAACGTTGGCAAATTTAACCAGCGTATGTTTATTCATTGCCGGCGGTTTGATTGATAACCCAGCTAACTCTACTGGTTCTTTGCCCTTTTCTTGCTTGGTGACGACAATTACTCCCGATGAAAAATAAACTTTTGCTCGATAGGTTGTCTCATATTTACTAAGAGAGATACCGATACTTCCCTGTGGATCACTGGCAAGACAGTAAAAACGCACCATCAGGTCGCTGCAGTACGGCATGCCGCCATAGTCTCCAACTTCATCATAAGCATAGGTCGCTCTAAAATCATTACCGATAGATGTACTATATTCCATCGTACTGATTTCATCAGCCGGGCTGTTGTCTAAGTGAAATAAGGTGGGACTGTCTTTGTCAATTTCCCATTTGGGAAAACTTCCGCTCCCGAATGGTTGGTCCCATCCATGGTGGTTAAAAGTAGGCTCGAAAGGATTGACAGGCTGGTAATCGTTATCATACACCGGTGTCCATAACTCCTTCTGGACCTTGGGAGGTTTTCGGCTGATTTGCCCGTTGACATAGATATCACCGTCGATTATTTGCACCGTTTCGCCCGGAAGGCCGATCAACCGTTTGATGTAATTTATCTCCGGCTCGGGTGGATTCTTGAATACTATTACGTCCCACTGCTTGGGTTTGAAGAACTGATAAATGCACTTTAGCACAAGTATTCGGTCTCCATTCGCCACCGGTATCGCACGGCTGACCCGCCGGTAATTGCCACAACTTGGACAACGTGTGATAGGATATGATGGCAGATCTATAGACCGTGGAACGTAATCCTCATGAAATCCATACTTTCTCGGATTAAAACCGTACTCGTATTTGTATCCGCACTGTCGGCATCGAAGCCTAAAATGGGCCCCTTTAAGAGTATCGGCCATACTGCCGGTAGGTATGCGAAAAGCCTCCATTACAAATGCACGGAACACGAAGGCTAATATGAAAGCGGTTATCAGCCATTCAAAAGTGTCGGCGATTTCAGCCGCCCTGTCTTTCTTGCGTCGAACCTTCGCTTCGGAACTGTTTTTTTCGCCTCTTTCTAAAGACATAAATCTCAATCACCTCGCAGGGCTAACTCCATATTTGCTGTTTCAAAAAAATGCACCGGAACACTGCAAATAACAGTTTACACTGCAAAAATACCTTTCGCATCATACTATACAAACTTCTATAAATAAAACCGGCAGATACAGAAACGCTAATTATGCCGACAAATCCTTTGCCGGTCAATAAACTATTCTACTTTTGAGCCTTTTTTCGCGAATAAACGTTTATGAAAACTAACCTCGGATACCACAAACAGGCATTTTTAGAGACCGAAAGTAAGCACAAATGTATTTTTTTGTATTCTGTCGTGCAGCAGAACTTTTTCGCTTCCGAGGTGCCCTCAGTTTTTTTTAAGAATCTGAAAAATTTTCTACAAAAATTACTTGCCGTGTAGAAGTC
>JABMRO010000283.1 GCA_013202635.1 Planctomycetota bacterium | reverse complement strand
TGCATAATTGCCAATGCCGAGAACGCGGCGGGCGGGTCCGGCCTTACGCCGCAAATCTATAATAAGCTGCTGCGGTACGGTGTAAATCTGATTACGTTGGGCGACCATGCTTACCGTAAAAGAGAAATAATCAAGACACTCGAAAAAGAGGATAATATTGTTCGGCCTGCGAATCTTTCCCAGCATGCGGCCGGAAGGGGGGTTGCACTTTATAAGACCGCAAAAGGGCCGACGGTGGCTGTGGTTGCTTTGATAGGGCGGCTTTATATGAAGGGGGCCGACTGCCCTTATAATGCTATTGACAGGATTCTGCCGCAGCTCAAGCAGGAGGCGGATATTATAGTCGTTGACTTTCACGCTGAGGCGACGAGTGAAAAAATTGCTATGGGCTATCATCTCGACGGCAGGGCGAGCTTGTGTTTCGGAACCCACACCCACGTCGTAACCGCCGATGAGAGGATTCTGCCGAAAGGCACTGCGTATATCACGGATATTGGGATGACGGGGGCACATGATTCGGTGCTCGGCCGGAACGTCGAGAACGTCTTGAAGTCGTTCAGGACGCAGATGCCGTTTCCGTTTGAAATTGCGACGGGCGATGTGAAAATAAGTGCAATCTTAGCGACAATTGACAGTAATACGAAAAGGGCCGAGCATATCGAGCGAATCAGTATTGATGCTGAGGCAGAAGAAGATAAGACAATCTACGACAGTGATGACGGCAGGCCGGAATACCTCAATAACAACTTTTAAGTTCGTATCTTGTATCTCGTATCTTGTATCTCGTATCTTGTATCTCGTATCCTTCGATTACACTTCCTTCGGCAAGCTCCCTTCGATAAACTCGGAACAGGCAGGCCGGGATTGAATTTTGAATTATTTTTGCTTGCCTCTTGGCGGGCGCCGTCTTTGTTCTATGTGGGCGAAGGTATGACGCAACGGCTGGTGGGGAAAATATACCGTATGCGTTATATGATCGAGCTATGCAGAGCTTTGCGGGGTGGCTGGCGGAATATTATTTGGATGGAAATGCGGTTTTTGCGGACAGACTTTGTGCATGTGAACGCAATCACAAACTATTAAAATAATATAAGTGTTTTTTTAAGATTTCATTTTTAAGATACAATTTTTTTAATATTCGTACAAGAGCTTACAGCATGATGAAAAGAAGAAGTATTTTGTATTTAAGTATTTTCTTTGGCGGGATTTTTTTATTGCCTTAGGTGGCAATCCCCTTCATAATAGAATCAGCCGAGGCGGAATTTTACTATTGATTTACAAACATGGTTGCACCGGAACTGATTGGTAAACACCACAGGCAAGAATACATAAAGGCTCAGTGGCTTAGCTGAGCAAGGAAATGCAATGTTATATGGGAAATAGCATTTTTTGGGAGATATGGAGAAATGGCTGAAATGTCAGAGTTAAGCCGTTGGGAGAGGGAACTTGCACAGTTCAATGAAGTGCTTGCAGAGCCAGAAGGGCAGGCAATTGTTATTGTAGGGCCAGCGGGAAGCGGAAAAAGCGATCTTTTGGGGACTATGGTGTTGCGTGGTAAGAAGGGGGAGAAATTCCAATGTTACGGCAACATTTATCGAGTGGGGCCCAGTGATCACCCTAAGAGTATACTTCAGAAAATTGGAAGTGAGTATGGCGGGAAGATGGTATACATAGGAGCGAAATATGTCCTCGAAAGACTTAGGGAATCAGTTGAAGAGTTTGGTGATTTGCAACGGAGGGTGGTTGGAGTCGACGCTTATCCTAAACAGCCAGCGGACTTTGGGAGAGAGTGGTCGAAAATTATTCCGGAATTGCCCCCGAAGGTGAAGTTCATCTTTACGCAGAGGCCTGACGGTATTCTGGCAACTAACAAACAATTCATGGGTCTGCCGAATGTTGTGCGGATTGACATTAAGGCACCTCCAGCATTTGTTGAAAGGTCGAAAGGGAAGTTTAAGGAAGATGAAAATAAAACATCAGAAGAAATTGAGATCGAATCAGAAGAACTGAAACGAGAATTTAGAAAATTTATGCTTTTGGAGAAAGAATATCCAAAGGAATGGATAAAGGGAAGGCAAATACAAACACAGCCACATAGTACCAAAGCACTTTGTGTAATTAGCCCAGATAGTAATGAAATAATTACGACAATTGGATTCTGTATTGATGATAATCCTGAGGAACGCAGTGTAATCAGTTCTCGAATACATGATTATAAACATCTTATTAACAATAAGCATCGTTATAAGCAGTCTATTGACCTTGGCTATATTGTAACCCCCGAAATATCCGATTCCAATTATCTATTTAGTATTTATGAAGTAATTGATGGAGGTGATCCAAAATTAATAGATATAGAGCAATTCCTTAATTTTGAAGAATTAAGAAGGAAGATGGAACAAGAGACGGAAGCTTCTGTAGGCGAAAGTGGCCAGAGAATAGAAGGTGAAGATCGGCTTGAACAGGAAGTAGTGAAACTGGAAAAAAGATATAAGCTAAAATTTTCATTAGAAACCAAGAATATTATAAAGGTCGCAATGCAATTAGCAGGGCATGAGGGTATTGATACATGGAAATTACATACTCGTGGAATCGTGATAGCTATCGCCTATCATGGGCTAAAAAAAGAAAGTAAATACAACACTTCCCAATTCTTTTTAGAGAAACTAAGAAATAAAAGGAGCAATTCCTTCGAAAATTATTTCAATCGCATTGTTAGTGATATAATTATTGATAAAAATATTCAAGGAAAAGAATTAATTTGGTCAGGTTACGTAGGAGATGCAATCAGAGAGGCGAAAAAAATTGCAATTAGCACAACAAATAACAATTTAATACATATTCGCCATTTGCTTGCTGGACTCTTTTTCTTTAAGACAGCAGGAAAAGCAACTCGAGATGCACACAAGGTATTAAAAGAAGCAGAGATTGATTTGACAACATTTCTATCAGAATTCCAGCTACATGTAAAAAATACATTTGCAGAAGATAATGCGGAAGCATGGGAACACATTTTTAGAGAGCCAAAACAGGAGGCTGAGGATCAGAAATTAACAATATCTCATTTTAGATTAAAGCTGGATGCTGATGGAATTGAGATGTGTGACAAAGTTATCGAACTGGCTACAAGCTCCAATGTTGGACTATATACTGATATTTCTGATGAGAGTTATATAAATTTGAGAGTTACAAGTATAGGAAATAAATCAGATAATGTATCAATTCAAATTCATATATATGGGGAGTATGAGACAACGATTGCATTGGCTGTTGCCGGTACTCAAAAAGGGGCAGAGCAGAAGGAACCTAAACTCAATGATTTTATTGTAAAAGGGGATATAACAAAACTTAGCGGTCATAAAAAAGGTATAGGTGCCGAAAGGGCATGGTTAAATGGTAATCTGCCAGTTAAAGGATCAAGGGAAAAAGCCAACGTTTATGTTATTGAAAGAGAAATACTTGAGAATGAAAGCGCATGGAAAGATATTGAAAATTTACTCAAATCTGTAAATGAGAAAGCAGAGGGAGAAAGTGATGAGAAGGATGTTGAAACAGGTGTATTAGGGATAGCCACAGTAGCTGGTGACAAGCCAGAAAACATAGAGGATATGCTTGGACGTGAGGACTTGGTGGATGCTCTATCGAATATCTTTTTATATACTGCAGAAGACATTGAAGGTTTTACTGTGGCTTTATTAGGTAATTGGGGAGAAGGCAAGACTACAGTAATGGAGTTGGTTAAAAAGAAACTGCAACAATTAGGTCCTCGACGATTTGAGTTCGCAAAATTTAACGCTTGGGAATACGAACTCACCGACAATATTGCCGCCGGCTTAGCACAACAGATCGTCAAAGGACTAATGGAAAGCAGTAATTGTTATAGCCGTTTTATTTTTAAAATATGCTTTATTGTAAGCGAACACTGGGCAGGTTTGCTTCGATTGGTTCTTTACTGTGGAATAGCCAGCATCCCCCTGCTACTGGCGTACTACAAGGCGAATTTACCAAAGGAGTTTCTTGGAGTCGGATTCGGTGGTGCGTCCCTTGTTGCAGCATTTTATATATTTAAGAACACGAAGCAAATATTTGAACACCCTTTAGCTACAAAACTGGAAACATTCTTGAAACTACCAAGCTATGGGGAGCATTTGGGATTAGTGCCAGTACTTAAGAGACACATAAAGACAC
>JABMRO010000282.1 GCA_013202635.1 Planctomycetota bacterium | reverse complement strand
GCCGGAGAAAATTTCGCTCGTTCTCGTGACAAAAGCAATTTTTAGAGGCCCCCTAAAAACTTCGCGGGGGTCATATTTTTTTAAAAAACTTTGAACTTTTGGGCCTGCTTGTTTGCTTAACATATTGGAGTAACGATTATGAATGAAGAAACAAAACATTTTGACGAGGATTCGGACTTGAGAGTGAGTCAAAAATTCTCGGAAGATTTTAATATCCTCTTTAAGCCGCAGTTTTCGGTGCCTCCTGAAGTTGACAGGGCTGTTATGGACAGGGCTTACCAGCGCTTTACTCCAAAGCACTGGCGGCATCGGATTTTACAACATATCAGTATTTGGCGGATTGCCGCGGCTGCTGCGGTTATTATTTTTGCCTTCAGTTTGAATTTAACGCAAAAGTCCGGGCCGACTACAAGTCAGTCTCTCCTTGTAGAGGCCCGGGCGGTTGATATTGACCGGAACGGCAGGGTGGATATTCTCGATGCCTTCAAATTGGCCCGCTATATTGAATCCGCCGAGCATACCGAGAAAAAATGGGATGTCAACGGAGACGGCCTTGTAAATGGTAACGATGTTGATTTGGTGGCATCGGCCGCTGTTTGCCTGGACAAAGGAGTCTGATAATGAAAAAGGTTACGGTAATTATTCTGTTGAGCATAGGCGTAATAGTCCCTGTTTTGGCCCGGCAGGCGGAGCAGGATATTCCTACTTTTCAGTCCAATGTTCGTTTCGCACCGCTGCATATATATCTCGATTCCGGCAATAAGCTGCTGGCGGCCTATCAGTTCGAGCTTAAAGCAGCCGCCGGACAGATTAAAATCGTTGGCGTAGAAGGTGGTCAGCATGAAGCATTCGAGGATGCGCCTTATTACGACCCGGCGGCCCTGGCTAATGACCGTATTATCATCGCCGCATTTAATACCGGTAGCGAATTACCAAAAGGGCGAACACGAATTGCCACTATACATCTGCAAATCATCGGCGATGCTGAGCCGGATTACGAACTGAAGTTGACCGTAGCCGCCGATGCAGACGCGAAAGAAATACCCGCCAAAATCTCATTCGAAAAAGGAGAATAAAAAATGAGTATTAAGAGAGTGTTTTTTCTTTTAGCTATCACTTTTGGTGTAGTAATACTGTTATTAGGATTACTGGTACCCTCCTTAAACAGAACCCGCCAACAATCACGCAGAACTAATGAACAGGTGAGACGTCGGATGGAAGAGCTGGAAAGACAGCATCAAACTGCACCTCCTGCCGGCTATATGGATAGCGACAGCAAGAGCAGAGAGTATAGTACTTATGTCGAAACTTCGGTAGATTCTAATCAAAACGGAATGGGTAGGTATGGCGGAATGGGCGGGGTTAGCAGTACGGGCAGAAACAATGGAATGGGAGGAATGGGTGGGGGGTATAAATATAATAGTGTGAACGGGCCTGCTCCGGTTATAAAAGGTGGTAGATTAGGGAGAGCCCCTCGGACATCTATGTCAAGGTATGCTGGTACACCGAGGAATGCAAGGGAGAGTCTGCTGATGACCGATATACGGCGAGTACCTGCTGAAATACTCAATGTTTCGGCCGATGAGATATGGGTGATAGCCAGGCCCGGGACGCAGGCGGTTCCTGCTACTGATGAAGATAGTCCCGGATGTGGGGCGATGTTGGCTAAGCTGCCGAAAGAAGAAAAAAAAATACCATTGCCGCTTAAGCACACCGATGTAAAGGGACAAATCAGCGGCTATATTGCTACCGTTGATGTTACCCAGAAGTTCCATAATCCGTATGACGAGAAGATTGAGGCGGTTTATGTATTTCCGCTACCGCAGAACGCAGCGGTCAATGAGTTTATTATGATAATCGGCAAACGAAGAATCCGCGGCATTATTCGAGAGCGCAAAGAGGCGGAAGAGATTTATCGTCAGGCCAGGAGTCAGGGGTATGTCGCTTCACTGCTCACTCAGGAAAGGCCAAATATCTTCACGCAAAAGGTCGCCAACATTGAGCCGGGTAAAAATGTCGATGTAAATATAAAGTATTTCAATACCCTGACCTATGTGGATGGCTGGTATGAGTTTGTCTTTCCTATGGTTGTTGGGCCGAGATTCAACCCTCCTTGTTATACTGATGGAGTTGGTGCTGTCGCACGGGGCAAAAAAGGCATCTCCGGCCAGAAAACAGAGGTCCAGTACCTAAAACCCGGCGAGCGAAGCGGCCATGATATTGCTGTTACAGTTGATGTTGATGCCGGTGTGATAATCGAAGATGTTGTCTGCACGAGCCACGTTATTGATAAAACTTTTGCCACGCCCGAAAATCTGACAGTCAAGCTCAGCAGTCTCGACAGTATCCCAAACAAGGATTTTGTTCTTCGCTATAAAGTTGCGGGTAAAAAAGTAAAGACGGCCCTTGTAACACACCGTGACAAACGGGGGGGATTTTTCAGCCTGATGCTGTATCCGCCGGAGAACCTTTCTTATCTCAAGCGGGCGCCAATGGAAATGATATTTGTCCTGGATTGCTCCGGCAGTATGAGAGGTAAACCAATCGCCAAGGCTAAAGAGGCTATCAAACGCGGCCTGAAGAAGCTTGAAAAAGGCGATACCTTCCAGGTGATTCGCTTTTCGAATAACGCCTCTCAATTCGGGCCCAATCCTGTTCCTGCGACGCGGGCCAATATTCGCAAAGCTATCAGTTACGTTGACAATCTTCACGGCAGCGGTGGGACCATGATGATTGAGGGCATAAAGGCGGCTCTGGATTTCGCCCATGACCCGGGCAGATTTCGACTGGTCTCTTTTATGACAGACGGCTACATCGGTAATGAGGTCGAAATACTCGCTGCTGTTCACCAGCGTCTTGGCGCCAGTCGAATTTTCAGTTTCGGCGTTGGCTCATCCGTCAATCGATACCTGCTCGACAGGATGGCCAAACTCGGCAAAGGAGCGGTCGCCTATATCGGTCTGGATGACAGTGCCGGAGGAGTCGTTGATTTGTTCTACGAGCGCATCAGTCATCCAGCGCTTACCGATGTCCACATCGACTGGGGTAATATGCAGGTTACTGATGTGTATCCTAACCAGATTCGTGACCTTTTTGTAGGCCGCCCTGTAATTCTCACAGGCAGATTCAAAGGACAACGTAAGACAACTATTCGCGTCAGCGGCAAGGTCGGTGACCTGACTCAGGAAATAGCCATCCCTGTCAACCTTGATGATTCTGCTTCTACTCATCCGGGCATCGCCTGTGTATGGGCCCGCAAAAGAATCGAGACCTTAGCTAATCAGGCCACCTACGATAATAATTCGGACCTGCCCGGCCAAATCAAGCAAGTAGCTCTTGAGTATGGCCTGATGTCGGCCTACACAGCCTTCATCGCCGTCGATTCTTCCCGCAAAACCAATGGCGACCACGGCGTTACTGTTGCTGTCCCGGTGCCGGTCCCCGATGGCGTTCGATACGATACTACTGTCCAGAACTAAACGACTATTGCCCGGTAGTCATGCCGGGCTATATCAAGGCCACTCTGTCCCCAAAGGTCTCTGTCAAATCTTTTAATCAAATAGGCCCGGAAAATGGGCAAGATTGAATAAAACGCACTGGAAGCGGCAGTCCAATTCAGGTATTATAACTATTCAAAAGCCCCGGAGCAGGGTTGAAGTTTTGGTTGTTTGGTTAATGCTGGTTTTCATTTTATCGAGGGCTACTGATATGAAGAATCGTAAAGACAATACTCAAAAACAAAAAGGTAGAATCTCCCGTCGTGTTTTTATGAGTGGTTCTGCAGCGGCTGCGGCGTCCCTTACAATTGTGCCGAGTTATGCGTTAGGAGGCAGGGGCAATGTGCCTCCGAGTGAAAAACTCAATATAGCCGGTATCGGAGTAGGGGGACAGGGAAGATGGGACATTGACAACGTGAGCAGTGAAAATATTGTTGCCCTTTGTGATGTGGATTGGAAGCAGGCAGCGGACACTTTCAAGCAATACCCGAAGGCAAGGAGATACCGGGATTTTCGAAAGATGCTTGACAAGGAAAAGAACATTGATGCCGTAGTAGTTGCCACACCGGACCACAATCACACTGTCGCTTCGATGGCGGCCATCAAAAGAGGAAAGCACGTCTATTGCGAAAAGCCTCTGACTCGAACAGTATATGAAGCGCGGGCTGTGGCCAAAGCGGCCCGCCGGGCCGGTGTCGCAACTCAGATGGGAAATCAGGGTATGGCATTTGAAGGAAATCGCCTTATCAATGAATGGATATGGGATGGAGCAATCGGTCCGGTACGCGAGGTACACGCATGGTCCGACAGACCAACGCATAACGGCCAGCTATTCTGGGCACAGGGGGTCGAGAGG
>JABMRO010000281.1 GCA_013202635.1 Planctomycetota bacterium | reverse complement strand
ATTTCTCCGCTCACTTCGTTCGGTCGAAATGACACCCCCGGCAGACAAGCAAGTAGTCACACACCGAGGGTAAACTCTTTTAATTGATTATTGAATATTTACTATTGAATATTGCCGCGCTTCGCTCGCAATGACAATTGTTTTAAATAGACCCCTCGACTTCGCTCGGGGTGACAATTCGTATTGCGTATTGTGTATTTGGGGTGGATTCCTGTTCCTACATTGAACAACGCAGCGGGACAGATACAAAGGGCGGTTCACGAACCGCCCCTACAGCAAATCCCCTTTTTTTCCTGTAACAGTTCTATTGTTTGGGCGTTCTGTATAATAGACTGTATAAAATTAAGGCTACAGGAGAAATTTGATGCCGGACGGGCACGATACAACTACTGCAAGTGATGAACAGCTTATCAGAGCTACATTAGAGGGTGATATTTCATCCTTCGGTATTATTGTGGAGCGATAGGAATCCTGAAAAGACATTTGGGTCAGAAGAGAATTGCGTGTTAAGGCCGTCTCTTTTAAGAGACGGCCTTTGATGTTACCTGCATCTAATTTTCCTGCAATTTTGCCCCGGTAAATATAATGCAGAATTTAACTCTGTACTGCTTTTTGCATGAGATTATATACCCAGTCTTCGAAGAACAGGGGATAGAGATGGAGCTTTTCGCTTGCTAATCTGATCCCTTTTCGAGAGAGCCAGGCCTTTAATTGGTCTTTGTGGTGGGGAAATTGTTCCGCAATTCTTTTTTTATACAAATTTCTGAGTTTTTTCCGTCTTTTTTTGCAGACTTCATCAGGCTTGTCGATAGCTCTAAAATAATGCCGTATCTTATCGACTCTCATATCCTCGTCCTTCTTGAAATACTGGACAAGCCTTCTCGGGATTTTATCAGGAAGCACAAATTCGTCATCTACGCCGGCCCGTTCAATTTCACTATGCTCGTAATGAAGGAAAGGGTCATAAAAAAATACGGCCGGATGATAATCTACTCTATGAGTGGCAATGTGAGGGACAAAGACATCCAGCGTCTTTCCGGCATGAAATAAGTCCCACGGGCCATCACCTATTAATATAATGTGGCATAATTTATTCAGGTCTCTGCGATTATAACCAACTACTTTATTATAAGCCCTTTGCAGCTTGGGCAAAGTAGCTCTGCGTACATCAATTATCAGTAGCCTTGATAGAACAGTATCTGTTGCCATATTATCAATTTCCGTGACGGCTTCGTGTATTTCCGTCTTTCGGGGCTTAATCAATTGATAATATTTCATTCTCTCGTCGTTATGTATCCTTTCGTAAACATCATTGGCCAGAATGCTGTCCAGGGTGAGGATATGTATAGTATTCTTTCTTGAAGGGTGACTTAATATATCCTCTTCGTAATCTTCGAGATGGTAAGTATCTTCCAAAGTTTTAGGCCTCCCAATATTCGACCTTTGCGGTTTCGTTTAAACCCGCATATAATTGCTGTTCTCAACCAGGTGCCTGCACATAAAAAACCGTCGTCAAAATATCATACGCAGTTTCATTGTTTTGTGTTCTCTTAAACGAGAAGATCCGGTCGCTCCATATTCTCCGGACATGGCGAGCAAGAGCAAGGTCGGTCCCGCTATGGTTTTGGCCTTCGCCGAGGCAAATTACTGCCCGAACACACGCCGTCCGTCCATATAAGTGCTTATGACTTTGGCATTTCTGATGTCATCGGCCGGACATGTAAGCAAATCGGTGTCCAAAACGATGAAATCCGCCAGCTTGCCTTGTTCGAGTGAACCGACGTATTTTTCCTGGAAGAGAGCCTTTGCACAGTTGATAGTATAGAAACGAATGGCCTGTTGGCGATCGAGCGCTTCTTCAGGATGAAGCCGGCCCTGATACCATTTCGCCCGGCGTGTGATGGTAGTCCACATACCAAGGAACGGATCATATGGATTAATCGAACGCACCGGGCCGATTTTCTGCATATGATCTGACCCTCCGGCCGCAATACAGTCAGCCTCAAAAAGGCTTCTTAATGGTTGAAAGTAGCGAAGGCGATCATAACCGAAGTGCTTAGTTAAGGTTCTCGTGTCCAGATAGAGCCATGCCGGCTGGATCAGAGGTATCACTCCCAACGCGGCCGCCCTTTTCACGGCTTCGGCACTCATAAAGTTGGAGTGAGTAATACAGGGCCGGACATCTCGAATTGGTGTTGTTTTGCTAATTTCCTCATAAACATCAAGCAGTGTATGAACAGCTCCATCACCGACGGTGTGGGCGGTAAATTGAAGTTTAGATTCGACCGCGGTCCGGACCATAGGTAAAAGCCGCTCTTTAGGAATGAATAAGACACCACGATAGTCGGGGTCGTCGATCGCATAGATTTTACTCACACCCCATGGCTTCCTCATATACGCACTGCCGGTCAGCATACCGCCGTCGAGAAAGACCTTGACACCTATAATCCGAAGCATCGGGCCACCTTTGCACAGCGGGTGCTGAGCAACTTTCCGGATGCTCTCTTTCACCTTCTCAATGGGACCGATGGTATCAACATAATGCTGGGCCGCTATGCGAACAGTCAAATCACCGTTCTTGAGCATCTTTTGATAACGTTTGAGATTCGAAGCACTTGACGAGCCGTCGCAAATGCCGGTAATACCGACGGAGTTGTAATCTTTGAACAACCTGAGCAGTCGTTCATAGCGTTCACGTTCTGTCGGTTTTGCTCCGGATGCGGAGCTTTTTATATAGCGGTTGCAACTGCGAAGAATACCCGTAGGTTCACCGGTTTTCGAGTCCTTCTCGATGTACCCCGGGCCTCCATCGGTTACGCGGAAATTTCTGTCGATACCGCTCAACTGCATCGCCAAATTGTTAAGAGACGCATCGGGACCCGTACGAAATACGGT
>JABMRO010000280.1 GCA_013202635.1 Planctomycetota bacterium | reverse complement strand
GCCCTGGATGTTGTCTGCCGGCATAAGAGAGACCGTACCTATGAAACATGGTCCCATTGCTATATCGGAGACTTCGATGTTCAGCTTACCTTTGGAAGTATCTGCGCCGGCTGTAAACTTAAACCCAAACCTGCCATAATCTTTGGAAACAATAAGGTTTTGTATGGATTCGCTTTCATCTTTTTCATCACCCCAATGAAGCGATACCCTCACATTTGAACTTTCTTCTTGCGGTTTGAGATAAATATAACCGACGTATTGTTTACCTTTTACAAGTCCCAGGTCAAGCTGTTGGATACCGTTGCCGGGCTGAATCAGCGGTGTGTGCTCGCCGACAAATGAATCTTCCTTGACCATAGTAACCGAATCGGACGTGCCGATGATTTTCCAGGGTGAGGCGCCTACTACCACGAACGGATTATCCCTGGGGATGCTGCGTCTCCTGCGATATGGATTGTAATTCTCAGTAATCGGGAAATAGAACTTGCGGTCTTCGAGCATTTCCGCCCAGATGCCGCCGTAGATGCATCGACCGAGGTGCTCTATAAACTGTCCGTAAATGTACTTCGAGATTGGCTCAGCAGTCTTATCAGCATTAATCTTAACTGCCGGCTTCATCGTTTTAGTTGAAACCAGCTCAAGGCTTACATCGTCAAACCATGCTTTGCCTTTGGCCAGTCCCCAGCCGCCAAACAGGCAGTTAATCTGAACAGCAGCGTTGTCGCTCGTATCAAATACAACTTCCACCTTTGTCCAGTCCTTGGTTCCGGTGACCGCCTGTGTTTGTGAGGGCTGGATGTTATGAAGATTCAAGAGAGCGCCCCTGCTGGAACCGGCAACCAGATTTTCTGTCTTAATCCAGGCGGACAACCTGTATTTCGAGTGCGGCTTGACGGTAACTGTACTGAGCCAGCCGGCGTCAGCACCATTTTCCGAAGAAATCATAACGCTCCTGTTACCGGTTCGATAATCGGATGAGTATTTGAATTCGGCTTTTCCTCCGTATGTTTGAGGTTTCCATCCGACCGGTTGATTATCGATTGCCTTTTCGAAAGAAGCATTTCGAATCATCCCTTCGGCTGTTACGGGCTGAGCCGCTGACTCATTGCGTGCCAGCCAGACCGCCATTTTGCCGGCTCCGCGGTGTGCCCATGCATAATAGGGAATCGCTACGAAATCCTTCTCTTTCTTTAACATGGTTTTGCCGTCATCGGAGTAGCTCAGGCCCACAGCCTTGGCGCGAACTACATTAACACCATTGAACATACCTTTACGATATTCACTTGTTAGTTTCGCTTTATCCGGCAGAACAACATTAAGTACATGGCCATCGTTATCCGGCCATTCAGCACAATATACGATTGGGCCCCGCTCCAGCGCCACCTTTCCAACATTGTCTGATACATTCTTGTGAGCCAGTACACGCCGCACCGGCATTGGCAGGTTTAATTCAATCACATCCCCCTTCTTCCATTGACGGTGAAGACGAGCAAAACCTTTGTCCATATAGAAGGTGGTTGTTCTTTTACCGTTGACTTTCAAGGATACTATATCATCTCTGATGCTTGCGTATCGATACAAATCACTTGGTACAGGTTTATTCTGCGCCCAGCCGGGAATGCGAATACGAACTGTAAAACTTGCTGATTTTTCAGGATTAATTGTTATCTTAACGGCACCGTCCCAGGGGTATCGAGTTTGTTGTTTTATCTGTACGGTATTCTCCTTCATTCTGACAGTGCCCGTGCCGCTGGCGAACAGGTTGACATAAAGATTGCTTCCTTCCTGAGCGTATATATATCCGGGAACCGAAGAAACGAATCTGGTCATATTCCCCGGACAGCAGGCGCAACCGAACCAGGGACTACGCTTATGCTGGCCCTGCGAGGCAAGAGGATTGGGATAGAAGAAGCTCTTTCCTTCCAGTGACACACCTGAAATCAATCCGTTGTACAAAGTCCGCTCCAGCACATCGATATACTTTGCATCTCCGTGAAACAAAAACATCCGATGGTTCCACATAACGTTTCCGATTGCCGCACAGGTTTCACAGTAAGCGGTTTCGTTGGGTAAATCGTAATTTTTGCCGAAGGCCTCACCGGACCCCTTTGCCCCGATACCCCCGGTGAGATACAGTTTCTTTGTAACGACGTTCTCCCAAATCCGGTCGATTGCTCTGAGGTAACTGTGGTCTGCGGTCAGTGCCGCCACATCCGCCATCCCGCAATACATATAAGACGCACGGACAGCGTGCCCTACCGCTTCATCTTGTTCGGTAACTTTCTTATGCGACTGGTTGTATGGATTTCCGTCAGGGCCGCGGGTATCAAGAAAAAACTTGGCCAGTCTAAGATACTTTTCGTTACCCGTAGCCCGGTAGAGTCTGGCCAGACCCATCTCAATTATCTGATGACCCGGTGCGGTTTCATTCTTGCCCGGGCCGAAGACCGTATCCAGAAAGTCGGCATT
>JABMRO010000279.1 GCA_013202635.1 Planctomycetota bacterium | reverse complement strand
TTTATGCAAAACAAACCCAATTTCAAAAAAGTCAAATGAACGTAAACCAATACAATACAATGAATTATGAAAATAATTCCAATTGGACATTTGGTGAAAACAAACCCAAAACAAACCCAATTCAAACCCAATATACGCCGGGTATGGCTGCGGGCAAATCTGCGAGAAAACCACGAACTTTGAGATATACCCCCTTTGCATACGGAAGTCCGTCAAGTATAATGTTAAACAGTCGTAACAATTTCATAAATAAAAGGGTTTTTAGGAGGCTTCTCATGAAAAAAGTATCTGTTTTTTCACCTAATAGAATTTTAGTAATCATCACAGTTTTTGCCATTGTTCTTTCCCTTGCATCTTCGCCCGTATTTGCACTTCAGGCCGGCACCGCAAAGTTTGATATAACGCCGAAAAAACCAGTCAAAATGGCCGGCTATGGCAGCCGGACAGGATTATCCACTGGTGTTCACGACCCTTTATCCGCCCGGGTTATCATATTTAAAAATAATGGCAAACGGCTTGTGCTGGTTTCATCGGATTTGATAGGCTATTACGGCGGAACGGCTGAATATATGCGCAAAGCCATTCTAAATGAATTCCAGCTTGAGCCGTCCGAACTTTTTCTCAGTGCCATACATACACACGCCGGCCCGGCCTTGACAATAGACAAAGAAAAAGGACATCCGAATAATCTCGAATACACCAAGCAATTAAAAGGTGAGCTGATGAAATTAATTCGCCAAGGGCTGAGTAATTTTGAGCCTGTTCAGATTGGGGCGGGCATCGGATATTCCCCGGTCGGTATTAATCGACGCCAGTTGGTATTCGATAGCTCAGGCAACAGTTCGATAAGACTCGGACGCAATCCCTATGGCCCCACCGATAAAGAGGTTCTGGTGGTGAAGATGACAAACAACAACGGCAAGACGATAGCTGCCCTGATAGATTATGCGACCCACGCTACCTGCTTAGGGGGTAAAAATTATACCATAAGCGGCGATGTCATCGGACTGGCCGAACAGTTTGTCGAAAAGATTCTCGGCGAAGATGTAATAGCCGCCGCATTTGCAGGTGCATCCGGCAATATCGACCCATGGTATAGAGTACTTCCCAAGTTCAATACCGAACCCGGCTGGATTCCCGAGCCTGTGCTTTTAGGGACAATGTTAGGTGAAGAGGCGGTGCACACTTTCCGTGATATTGATAAGCTTTCCGGTGGCGGAGAAATTGCAACCGCCTTTGTAAAGCTTGAACTGCCGGGTAAACAACGAAATGAAACTACAATTAAGAAAGACACTCCTACTTCCAGATTTAATGTAACCGCTGCACGGGTGGGTGATATCGCCTTTATAGGTCTAAGCGGCGAGGTTTTGACGGAAATCGGCATGGCCATTAAAGCTGCTTCACCATATAAGCATACTTTTGTGATTACCCACTGCAACGGTGCACACGGATACCTTCCGCCGGAGCATCTGTATATAGAGGGAGGATACGAAGTCAGCAGCAGCCCCTTTGCGCCGAAGGCCGCCGATATGGTTATCAAAGAAGCCGTTAAAATGCTTCATGAATTATAAAACGAAACTCACTTTTCTTGAGTCGTCTGCATGGTTGTAGGGGCAACTCCGCGTGGTTGCCCTAATCTCCGCTAAACAATGTCAGCGTTTGTTTTTACGCTGGTCGAGGCGCTCACCCAGAGGACGGCGTACGGGGATATCCAGTCCGCCGCCGGCTTCGAGTTCATCGAAGAGCTGTTTTTTCATCTCCTCGATACGCTCGCGGTAAGCGGGAACCTTAATCAGGTTATGCCGTTCGAACGGATCGGTTTTAAGGTCATAGAATCCGTCGTGGTCCCAAACACCCTGATAGAATATATACTTGTACCGCTCGCCTCGAATGGCAAACACAGTCGGCGTAGCTGGGAAGTTCCACTCCCAGTAGTATTCGTAAAGGATATGGTCGCGCCATGGAATTGATTTACTTCTCAGCAGCGGCAGGAAAGATTGGCCATCCATTTTCGCCGCTTTCGGCGGCTGCACACCGGCAGTCGCAAGCAGAGTCGGGGCGATATCTATGTTCTGTACCATTTGCGTAACCTTTGTACCCGGCTCAATCATACCGGGAGCATATGCAAGCATCGGCACGCGAATAGACTCCTCGAAAGCGTCCCGCTTATCGTAGAAGCCGTGCTCTCCGAGAGCGAAACCGTTGTCGCCCATATAGACTATAAGCGTTGACTTACTCAGGCCTGTTTGGTCCAGATAGTTAAGAACTCGCCCGAGGTTCTCGTCCAGTCCATGCACGGTCTCGCAATATCGCCGGTACAAGTCGTCGAAGGAGGGCACCGGGTCATTGTCGTACTGCCCTGTTTCCATATGGTCGATACCGTGGATGCTGTAACGTCGCTCGCGAACCCAATGCGGCTGGGTCTGATAGTTGCGTTCTGTGTTGGCCATAGTTTCAGGGCGTTTTACATCGGCCTTTCCGTAGCGGCCCTGGTGGCGTTTTGCGGGCTGGAAGGGATAATGTACGGCCTTGAACGACAGATATAGAAAGAACGGCCGGTTGGTGTCTCTACCGTCCTTAAGCCATTCAAGCACCTGATCCGTCAGTACGTCGGTTGTGTATCCTTCAAACTTTCGGTGATTGTTATTGATGTTCAGTGTCGGGTTGAAGTAAGTTCCCTGGCCCTTGAAACTGGCCCAGTGGTCGAAGCCGGGTCTCGGGGCGTCATGTTCGTGACCCATGTGCCATTTGCCTATGAAGGCCGTCTGGTAACCGGTCTTCTGCAGGTACTGCGGGAAGAATACTGTTCCCTCCGGTTCCGGCCGTTGATTGTCAACGATGCGATGGTGGTGCATATATTGCCCGGTGAGTATCGAAGCCCGGCTCGGTGAGCATAACGAGGTGCTGACAAACGCGTTGACAAGGCGTGCTCCCTGCTGTGCCATGCGGTCCATGTTTGGCGTTTCCAGGAACTCCGGCGCACCTTTGATGAATCCCATAAAGTCATAGCGATGGTCGTCACTAAGCACAAAGATAATGTTTCGCTTGGCTGTCTTTTCGTTTCGGGCGACTAATAGAGATTGCCCGGTATAACCGAAAAAGGCCAATGCAGCAGAACCGCATCCGGCTAACTTGAGGAAGTCACGCCGGCTGCAGTGAGGCCGTCGAGTATTATTTCGAACCTTCAATTTTACTACCTCCTGTTTACACCGGGTTACTATTATATTCCCGCCAGGCACACAACACTTCCGTCCCGTAAGGAAGCGAACAGGCAGCCATTCGCTGCAATCATGCCGTCGAACACAGGGGGATACTCAAACGCTGTTTCAGAGAGTTTTTTTCCATCTCGGCTACAAACGGCTACAAGCCTGGCTCCCTTGCGCGCCTCGAAGGCAGCGTAGGGGTCTTTCGAATCAAAAACATCCGGAGCGCCGGCCACAAACAGGATATCACCTGCTTTGACCATGGCACGGATTCGAACCGGCAGCCACTTCGTCCAGACCGGCGGTTCCGCGCGCGTATAGCCGATGCCCTTGTCTGCTCCGAATCCACGGCTCACATCGTCCAGGCCGGGATTGCCTTTGCGAGGGATGTGCGATTGGGGTAACCACGCAAGCGGCTTGCGCCAGCCCTCGTCTCCTACAATTTGCGGCTCGGTCGTATTGAAATCTGAAAACAGCAGATAACCTTCCTTACCCGGGAAGAACATCGGGCTGTGCACGTTCCGGCGATAGAACACGCGGACAGCATAAGTCTTTTCGTCGTCAACCACGAGGAGCTGTCCTGTCTTCGGGGCCTGGTTCGCCAACTGAAAACCGGGCCATCGCTTCGAGTACATCCAGAAAGTACGGTTATAC
>JABMRO010000278.1 GCA_013202635.1 Planctomycetota bacterium | reverse complement strand
TGCTATTTTATACCATTCTTTTTCTTTTGAGTAGCCAGCCGGAAAATGTTAAGCCGAGGGCGGCTCTTTGTACCTGCGGATCAAATTGAAGCCAAGAGTCGCCAAGCATGGCGGAATAAGCGATATAAGTACCACAAGTGCCCATACGAATATCTTTTCTTCAATTCCTTCTGTCCCGCTCACAAGCACCAATGCGATAGGGAGCATGAAGTACATTAAAAGTCCTCCAAGCAAGCCACCAGCTAAAGTTGGTAGGCACGAACCCGTTTGCTTACCTCTAGTACCGACAAGATAAACACCAACGGCACTGGCAAGTCCATACAATGGGGGACAGACGATATCGAGCAATGCCAAAAGCTCGAATACAACATAGTCGCCTATATGACCAAGGATGTACCTTAGGTACACGAAGTAAGTTACATATACCAGCAGTACAACAGCAAGCCCCGCTACCGTACCAGCTAAGATTTCGCCGACGATTCTTATGAGACTTCGAGGCGGCTTCTGACGGTTTTGCTTTTTGTTTTCAATATTAACGGATTCAGACATAACTTTTAATGTTTTGTGTAATCTTCTGTTAATGTAGTGTTTTGGAACGACTCGCTACTGATATTATTATAAACATGAAAGCCATTAAATCAAAAGGATAAATTATGATGAAACTATATATTTTACTCTTTACTAAATTTGACACAGCGACGGGTGATAGCAACTGATCATACGTATTGAGCGAAGTGGATGGTATTTTCGAGCATCCAACTTTAGCTCACTTAAGTCACTTTAGGCACTTTTTTCACACAGACAGTGAGTTGTCTATGAGAATTTTTTGAATTTCACTCGACTTTCGACCGTTTTTATGTTATAATACACAAAGAATGGAGTAGAATCACAATAAACCATCAATAGTCAACTTGTGCCTGTGGAAGCGGGTATCATAAGACCGGAGGAACTGCCCATCGCTACCAAAGCCCAAATTCGCGATACGCAATCCTGCCCTGTCTGTCCCGAGCGCAGTCGAGGGGAGCACAGCCGAAGGGTTGAGGCCCTCTACATCTGTAGAGAGCGCTCTACAAATCAACCTTTTTATGCAAAACAAAGCCAATTTTAGAAATGCTAAAATGAACATAACCATAGATATGACAAGCAATTACAAGATTTTATACCGCTTTGCGGGGCCAAAAAACAAACCCAAAGTCAAGTAGGCTAAAATCAACTTAAGCTCTTTTGTGACAAGTATATACGAGTAATTGGACATTTGGTTAAATCAGCCAAACAAAGCCAATTCAAACCCAATTTTTTAAGTGAGTCAAATATGGTAATGAGTAAAAAAACAATATTCGCGATAATAACCGCCCTGCTGTTTCAGATTCAGGTTTTCGCCTCGGACTGGCCCCAGTGGCGAGGTGAGAATCGCGACGGCGTATGGCGGGAAAAAGGTGTTGTTCAGAAATTCCAGCACAAACAACTCCCAATTCGCTGGCGCGTTAAAATCGCAAATGGTTACAGCGGGCCTACCGTTGCCAAAGGGCGGGTTTATATTACAGACCGTTTGACTTCACCAGATAAGGTCGAGCGTATCCACTGTTTTGATGCAATGACGGGAGAAGGAATCTGGACTCATAGCTACGAAAGTATTTACAAAAAAGTCGGCTATCCGAATGGCCCGCGTGCTTCAGTTACTATCAATGACGGCCGTGCCTATTCACTCGGGTCTATGGGACATCTGTTCTGTTTGGATGCGGCCAAAGGAAACATCATCTGGAGTAAAGATTTATACACCGAATATAAAATCAGGATGCCAGTCTGGGGCATAGCCGCTTCTCCCTTGGTAGAAAAGAATCTGGTTATATTACAAATCGGGGGATCAGATAACGCCTGTCTGGTTGCATTCGATAAAGTCAGCGGAGAAGAAAAATGGCGGGCTTTGAATGATAAAGCCTCGTACTCAGCGCCTATTATTATTAAGCAGGCGGGCAAACGCGTGCTGGTTTGCTGGACCGGTGGTAGTGTTGCCGGGCTTGACCCTCTTAGCGGAAAGCTTCACTGGCAGCACCCATTTGTACCGATCAAGATGGTGCTCAACATTGCCACTCCCGTCTTTGAAAATGGCTATCTTTTTGTCAGCGGCTTTTATGACGGCTCGCTTCTGCTCAAAGTCAATCCCGATGAGCTTGCTGTGAAGGAAGTTTGGCGGCGCAGAGGACAAAGCGAGGAAATTACCGATAGCCTTCATTGCTGCATATCGACGGCCGTTCTCCAGGGAGATTATATTTACGGCGTTGACAGTTATGGCCAGCTTCGCTGTCTGGATATGAAGACCGGTGACCGCATCTGGGAAAGTCTTGATGCCGTACCAAAAGACAGGTGGTCCAATATTCACATGGTACGACACGAAGACAGGATATGGATGTTCAACGAACGGGGGGAACTGATTATTAGTAAACTCTCACCGAAAGGATTCCATGAAATCAGCAGAACCAAACTAATCGAGCCTACAACAGGGCAACTAAGTCGGCGGGGAGAAGGCGTCTGCTGGTCACATCCGGCCTTTGCCTACAAACACATCTATATCAGAAATGACGAAGAGCTTGTATGCGCGGACCTTTCCATAAAATAATAAATATCTCTGATTATTAAAAGTTGGACGGCAAAAAAATATTGCAGCAATTTGGGAATCAATATATTATACGAAATTCAGGGCCCGTAGCTCAGCGGTTAGAGCAGTGGACTCATAATCCATTG
>JABMRO010000277.1 GCA_013202635.1 Planctomycetota bacterium | reverse complement strand
TCTATTACCTTGTCTTACTTAACGCATACTCAATACTCAGCGCCCAGGAAGCTATGACAATAAATTGGCTCTGGCCGATGACACTTGTTTTGTTGTCGATACCTTTGCTAAGGCAAAAAATCAAACTAAAGAGCATTCTTGCAATAACTATCAGCTTTTTTGGTGTCTTTATCATTGCAACTCAAGGAAATATTTTAGGATTTAAGTTTACCAATCCCGCCGGAGTATTACTGGCACTGGGCAGCACAATAATCTGGTCATTATTCTGGATTTATAACGTAAGGGACAAACATGATGAGGCGGTCAGATTGTTCCTCAATTTTATGTTTGGGTCCATCTTCATATTTCTTACGATTTTATCATTTATGAAATTAGAAGTCCCCGATCTTAAGGGTATTCTCGGAGCGGCCTATATTGGATTATTTGAAATGGGGATTACTTTCCTGCTCTGGCTAAAAGCATTAAAATTATCGAAAACAACCGCGCTTGTAGCAAACTTAGTTTATTTAGCGCCATTTTTATCTCTTGTAGCGATCTCTCTCGTAGTTGGCGAAAAGATTCTCATATCTACAATAATAGGTCTAATCTTTATTGTCGGCGGAATAATACTACAGAAACTTTAAGAAAGAAACTAAAGGCAAATGCAATGACAACGAACAAAAGACGTTTATTAGTGACAATCTGTGCAGCATCACTAATAGCTATAGCTGTGGGTTGTACAGCTTCGGATAAGTCAATCAAGAACAGCTCAGCCGCTAATATAAACGCAGAGGCAAGAATTCTAAGTGTCCTTGAAGATATGTCCAGGGATAGAAAATATGCGATGTGGAATATTACACAGGAAGAAGGCAGCCTGCTCCGGATACTTACGGCAGCGACCGGCGCCAAACACGTCGTCGAAATAGGCACCTCAAACGGCTACTCAACCATCTTGTTCTGCCTTGCTCTGCGCACGACAGGCGGCAAGATGACTACACACGAAATCGATCCTTACCGCATTTCGATGGCCAGCGAAAACTTCAAAAAAGCCGGCATCAGCCATCTCGTTACTATCGTTGAGGGCGACGCCCACGAGAAAGTTACCCGGCTAAAAGAACCTATTGATATCCTTTACATTGACGCTGACAAAGCCGGATACTTCGATTACTTCACAAAGCTTCTTCCCTTAGTGCGTCCGGGCGGACTGATCCTGGCTCATAACACTACCGACCTGGCATCAGAAATGCAGGACTACCTAAAGGCCATCACTAACAATCCTGAACTGGAAACTATATTCCTTCTTAAACAGCCCAGCGGACTTAGCGTAACACTAAAAAAACGTAGATAAACACAGAGCCAAATATTATATACCTTTAGCCTGCTTATACATGCTTGGGTACAACAAATGGCTTACGATACGGACGCGTCAACAGCCTAATTGCCGCCTGGTTATCCACGAACTTTTCAGCCGTCGGATCGAACTCGAGTTTTGGGCCAAGCCGATACGTGCTTCTCGCTGGGTCAACGCCAATGGCCCTGGTATTCTCCAGAACCGTCTTTACGCTGTTACAGACGATTTTGCAGTCACCGAGGGTTTCTGCATCTTTGCCGAAGGGAACTTCATTGCCCATCTGATAGGAGATATTGCCCAGATGGCAAAGAGCACTGGACAGGTGTGCTTCAAGAATGTCCGCGTAGAGGTCCTTGCACTTTCTGCTGCGAACACAACTAATGAAGTTCTCGAAGATACTTTCAGACCGCTTTGGATATTCCACATCAACGAGCGATTCGCCTTTGTTACTGCCCTTAGGATAAAACCTGCCACCGATGATAGCACCTTCCTCAAGGTAGAATTCGTTTGCGACTTTGTTAGGGAAATCGTCATATTTACCTACCAGACCGCGAGTCTCAAATACTAAAAGTGTTCCATCATAATCATATATTGATAGCTCCTGGTTGGGTGTCTGGGCCTGGTCTTTGAAATAGTTGGGACCTTCAACCCATCTGCCACCCATAGTTATCACGCTTTTTGGCAGGGTGCCACCTTTAATAGCCCAACGAGCGATGTCCATCTGGTGCACGCCCTGGTTGCCCATATCGCCGTTACCAGTGTCCCAGAACCAGTGCCAGTTGTAGTGAACAAGGTTTTCGTGGTAAGGCTGTAGTGGAGCCGGGCCAAGCCAGATATTAAAATCGAGGTCCTTCGGAGGAGTTTTTACAGGCTTGAAACCGATGCTCCATCGCGGCTTACAACAGTAGCCCTTGGAAACGAGCAACTTACCGTATTTGCCGCTCTGGACAGCGGCAATCTGTTTTGCCCAACCGTTACTGGCGCGACTCTGCGTGCCGTGCTGAACAATTCTCTTGTATTTGCGGGCAGCCTCGACGCACTTGCGTCCCTCGAAGACATTATGGCTGCATGGTTTTTCGACATATACGTCCTTGCCTGCCTGGCAGGCCCAAACAGTAGCAAGCGAATGCCAGTGATTGGTCGTAGCGATGGAAACAGCATCGATGCTTTTATCATCCAGCAACTCTCGAATATCAACATAAGTATCAACATTTTCGTTACTGTCCTTAAACGGTTTGGCACGACGCTCAAGCAC
>JABMRO010000276.1 GCA_013202635.1 Planctomycetota bacterium | reverse complement strand
TACTTTTTCACCCCTGCTACCGTGATGTCTCCCCCATACCAGCCGCCTGAAGATACATATAGTCGTTGGCTATCCCCATTTTCATAAAAGCTAAAGTTAAGATGATAAGTCAGGGGGCCATCTTCGCCTTCAAAGACTACCTTAACCGGTCCAAAATAGGTATAATACCGTTCCGTGCGGTAGGCCTTTACAGGTTTTTCATCGTTTAAATGGCCGTTTACGTTAGAGTCGATATACAATTGGTCCCATTGCCCCTGCCCGGTCGTACGGTCAAGTACTACCCATAGTTGACCACTCTCGACCATAGGAGTTGACCAATTTGCAAAAAACGGCTCTTCGCATACGAAATCAGGCAGCTCAACGCTCTGTGGCTTTTCAGAGGTCAATTTTAGATTTGACCTTGTCATATCACCGATTATCCGGTCGGCCTCGCGCTCTGAGTGATATTGCAGCCACTGTTCTTCCTGTGCTGGTGCCGGTGAAGTAAGTAAAAGCAGACCGATTCCGACAGTGAGCAAAATATAGGTTTTATTTCCCATTTTGCTAAACCTCCAAATAAGGCCAATTATTTAATACGACTGAACGACCGTTTTTTACTCGCCATGTAGGTTTAGACGCGGATTGCAACAAAATGTTACAGTTTATTTGTATTTTTGTCAATATTTTTTTCGTAAAATCTTTATTTATCAGTATTTTTCATGGAGAGCCGTTGTTTTTGGATGGCCTCATGTCTGTAATACGTGAGGCCGAACCGGGTGAATTTATCAACGCGAAAGTTATTGGGACAAAAGATTACGATTTGCTCGTTGAGCAAATTTAGTGTTGAATTATTTCGCTGTCCCGTAAGAAATTTTCCCTTTTTTGGAAATATTATTGCTTGTGATGGAATTTCTAAAAAGGTAAACTTCCTTTTATGCTAAAGCTTATCCCGAATATTTTAACTTTTGGTCGGCTTGTTTTAACCATTGTCTTTCTGGTTATGCTTCTTTTGGCCCCGCCATATTACGCCGATGGCGAAGTGCCGTTTCCTGGTTTTCTCGACATCGCCTTTATTATCTTTGTTACAGCCGGCCTAACCGATATGGTTGACGGCCTGGCAGCTCGCAAGCTAAACGTCGCCAGCAAATTTGGCCGAATGATGGACCCGCTGGCTGACAAGATCTTGGTCTGCGGTACTTTTATTTGCTTTGCGTTAATCGGTCAGCCAAAGCTTTTTAGTTTAGGCCCGGCTGCGCTTTCGGTTATCCATTGGTCGGTAGCGGGCATTTTAATTGCACGAGAAGCTTATGTAACAATCATTCGCCACCTCGCGGAGGCCCGCGGTGTCAACTTTGCCGCGACCGTATCCGGCAAGATTAAGATGTTTCTGCAGTCCTTTGCCATCGGCACGGTGGTTATAAAAATGGCTCATATCCAGACCGCAGCGTGGGGATATTGGTTCACCACCGTCACATTTGCAATTATGCTGGCGGCTACAGTTATTTCAGGCTTAAGAGCAACTCGGCGAAGCAGTTGGAAAGCAGAATCGCCGGGAAATAACTAATCATTGACTGGCCATATTCTTAGTATCATCGAAATTACGAGGAGCAAAATATGAAACATCAACCATTCTATATTATGAAACTGGTTATTTTTTGCATTGGCATTTGTGTGTTGGTAAGCACGGTTTCCAAGACCCATGCACAGGTTCGAGAGGAATTTATGCCCCCCGCCGGCCAGGGAAAGACCTGGAAGTTGGCCTGGAACGATGAATTCGACGGGACAAAGATTGATACGTCCAAATGGGAAATCATCGGCGACTCGAAGCGGCGTGACGGCTACTGGGTTAAAGAGGATTCTTACCTGGACGGCAAAGGCAATTTGCTCATCCGCACGAAAAAAGATGGCCAGCGATATACCAGCGGAGCAATGCGAACCAGGAACAAATTCGAGCATAAGTTCGGCTACTGGGTGTGCCGGTGTAAATTTCCCGAACAGGTCGGTCACTGGCCGGCGTTTTGGCTTTTCATTGGCAGTGTTGGTAAAGTCGGAAACGAAGGTAGAGACGGCACAGAAATAGATATAATGGAAAAACCCTGGCTCGAAGACAAGATCACGCAGAACCTGCACTGGGATGGCTACGGTACCGCCCACAAAAACGCAGGCGGCAAGCTCAGCATGATACCGGGTATCAGTAAGGGCTTCCATACGTTCGGTCTGCACTGGAAAGCCGATGAATATGTTTTCTACGTCGATGGCAAAGAAACCTGGCGCACCAGTGCAGGTGGTGTCTCCCAGGTGCCGCAGTATATGAAACTGACTGAAGAAATCGGCGATTGGGGCGGTGATATCAAGAAAGCAGAGCTTCCTGATTACTTTGTGGTCGATTACGTGCGGGTATATGACACGGTCGAGCAAAGCACAACAGCGGGACAGAAAGAGCTGATTCGCAAGGCAGCCAACGTCAGACCCTCGGCGCGGCAGCTTGCCTGGCAGGAAGGTGAGTTCATCTGCTTTATCCATTTTGGCGTAAACACGTTCACCGCTCGTGAATGGGGCACAGGAAAAGAAGATCCGAAAATCTTCAATCCCAAGAAGCTGGATACAGACCAGTGGTGCCGAACGATGAAGGCGGCCGGGATGACCCAGGCGATTCTGACGGCCAAGCACCATGATGGCTTCTGTTTGTGGCAAACGCGTTATACCAATCATTCGGTGGCTTCGAGTCGGTGGCGCAACGGCAAGGGTGACGTGCTGCGCGATTTGGTCAATTCCTGCAAAAAATACGGGCTGAAGGTCGGGGTGTATTTGTCTCCTGCAGACCTGTATCAAATCGAAAACCCGGATGGTCTGTACGGCAATCTGAGTAAATACTCCGAAAGAGTGATACCGAGGCCTGTGCCGGGCCGTCCATTCCGTGACAAGCGAACTTTTAAATATGTCGTTGACGATTATAACGAGTATTTCCTTAATCAGTTGTTCGAGCTGCTGACCGAGTACGGGCCAATCCACGAGGTCTGGTTTGACGGCGCACATCCCAAACGCAAGGGCGGGCAGACATACACATACGCACAGTGGTATGAAATGATTCGTGAGTTGGCGCCGGAGGCGGTGATATTCGGTAAAGGGCCGGACTTGCGGTGGTGCGGCAATGAGGCCGGGAATACAAGAGCGGCCGAGTGGAGCGTTATTCCCATAGATGCGCCGGTGGACAAATTTACCTGGCCGGATATGACCGCGCGGGATTTGGGTAGTCTGAACAAACTCCAAGAAGTTCTCAGTAACGGCGGATATTTGCACTGGTATCCGGCCGAGACCGACACATCAATTCGGCATGGCTGGTTCTGGCGCGATGAAAAGCAGCGAGTCAAGACAACCGAGCATATTCTCGATATCTGGTATCGTTCCATCGGGGGCAATACCGTGCTTCTGCTGAACATCCCGCCTAATCGCGATGGGCTTTTTGCCAAGCGTGACTGCAAGGTACTAACGGAAGTCGGAAAAAGCCTGCGCGAGACGTTCAAGACCAACCTCGCCAAAGGTGCAACTGCAAGCGCTTCAACCAGCCGGGGAATGGGCTTCGAAGCGGCCAAAGCGCTCGACGGGGACACTGCAACTTGCTGGATGCCGCCCGATTGGACTACGCAGGCCGAATTAGTAGTTACGTTAGATGGGCAAAAGACATTCAATTGCATAATGTTCCAGGAACAAATCCGCGACTACGGTCAGCGAATTGCCGAATTCGCCGTTGATGTTTATATAGACGGCAAATGGCAGCAGGTTGACGAGGGAAAAACAGTCGGCTACAAGCGAATCTGCCGAATAGAAAACGTTACTACAGACAAGGTGCGAATCAGGATATTAGATTCCCGCGTTTGTCCGACGATTTCCAACTTCGCGTTATTCTATGGGCCGGAGATTTAAGAAGATTATCGGTATCCATAACTGAGTTCGAGTCAATAAAATCGTCCGTAATATCAAGGGGATTCAGGCTTATCTGATCGAAAATTTCCTTTTCCATTTTAAAGATTAACGGGTCAACTTCAGCTATAGTAATCCGCCTTTGAGCTTCCGTGTCATAAAAGAGAGCATTTCTTTTATGGCCTTCGGTCAGTCTTTCCTCCAACGGCACAATCTTATCGTGCATCACTCTTTTGTCTGCATAATAGACTAATTTTTCTTCCCACGTATCCGGCGTTTCTTTTTCATCCAGAAGGGCTGTGTATCTGTGTTTTCTTATGGTTAAAGCGAGGGCCGGATACTTTTCTTTTAAGATATCATAAGCGGCATCTTCGTGAGGGATTTCTTTATACTTTTTCTGCAACTGCCGCCATTTTGCTTTATCTTCGGCCGTGACGGACTGTTCAAACCTGCTGTCATCCAATTCCTCAAAATCACAAACTCTTACAACATCGTGCAGCAAACAGGCGCTTCGGACAAGGTTGACATCCACAGCTTCGCCTTTTTCTTTTAGTTTTTGCGCCAAAAAGACAGCCAATTTAGAAACAGCCAAACTGTGGTTTATAATATGCTGCGGAACGTGATGGGCCTTTATTATGGCCAGGCACTCTTTACATGTTGGAAGATTGTTTTTATTCATTACCTATGGCATCAATTATCAACTCAGCATCTTTTCTTACGGATTTCAGCGTTCGGCTAAAGACCATACTCATTGGCGGCGGTTGGCACAAGAATTTTTACTGTAAGGATTTACGCATCTTCATCTGCACAGCCAATATTCTCTGCTCGTCGGCGAGAATGCAGATTGGCTTTAATTGGGTTTGATTGGGTTTGTTTTCACCAGGTGTCCAATTGGATTTATTTTCATAAGGCTTTGTATTATACGGATT
>JABMRO010000275.1 GCA_013202635.1 Planctomycetota bacterium | reverse complement strand
ATGCTACACCGTCCACAACCACGGCACATCGCGCCGGGGTCGCACCGAAGTGGCCGGTCCGAAATACCGTATGAATGAATTCGAGGCCGCAGTGCTGCTTGGCCAGTGGGATGGTGTCCGGGAACGCTTTAACCGCCGCAATGAAAACGCCGCCCACCTGACCTACAGGCTAAAAGATGTTCCGGGTATGGTTCCGCAAAAATTGTACGAAGGCACCGCTAGCGGCTCTTTTTACATTTATGCTATGACATATCGAAAAGAACACTTCAATAATGCCGACCGCAGCAAGTTTCTAAAGGCCGTTGCTGCCGAAGGTGTCAGTCTCAGTCCATATATAGCGCAGGGATTACACAAGGAACCATGGGTGGAACACATTTTGAACACAAAGGTTTATCAGAAGATGTATTCTGCAAGGAGGCTGCGGAAATACCGCGAACAAATAAGTTGTCCCAACTGCGACAAGGTCTGTCAGGAATTAGCTATGGTTTGGGCATCAGGACCTTTGCTCGGGACTAAAAGGGATATGGACGATATTGCCGACGCTATAGAGAAAGTCTATGATAATAGAGATAAACTGAATTCGATATAACAGGAAGATATTATGAAAATCAAATGCGTTCTTCTAATTATTTGTCTTCTATCAAGGGCCGGCCTTGCTAAAGAAGAGTTAGCAGTTTCCGTACGAGGCATCAAGGAGCCATGGCGCGGGGTCCATCTTGGTATAGGTAATAAAAAGGCGGTTGAGCAGTTGACTTCTGTCGTCCCGAAGTTGGCCGGGCTCGGTGTAAATGTGATAGTGGGTGAGATTAATTATGGATATAAATATAAATCGCACCCGGAGCTTGCAAGGAACAATGCCGTCAATGCCAAACAGATAAAAAATCTGCTCGGCGAGTGCCGCAGGAACGGAGTTAGACTGATTCCGCAATTTCAATGTCTGGGTCACCAGTCGTGGGCAAAGAACATCTCGCCGCTGCTGACAAAGTATCCGGAATTTGATGAGACACCGGGCAAGTATCCGGACAACGAGGGTATTTACTGTCGAAGCTGGTGCCCATTGCATCCGGAAGTCAACAAGGTCGTATTTGCACTTATGGACGAGCTGATAGAAGTTTTTGAGGCGGACGCTTTGCACGTGGGTATGGACGAGGTGTTTCTTATAGGGGAAGATGACTGCAAAAGATGTAACGGCAGGGACAAGGCCAAACTTTTTGCTAAAGCAGTTAATGATTACTACAATCACATTGCAGGCAAACACAAAATCGAAATGCTGATGTGGGGCGACAGATTGATCGACGCAAAAATAATCAAATACGGCAAGTGGGAAGCCAGCACCAACAATACGGCGAAAGCCGTCGATATGATTAGCAAAAATATCATAATCTGTGACTGGCACTACGAGCTGCGAAAAGAGTATGAATCAGTACCAATGTTTCTTAAGAAAGGTTTTCGCGTCTGGCCGGCAAGCTGGCGCAAAACAGAAGCCGCCATGGCCTTTGTGGATTATTCCAGGAGACACGGCAACGCTCGTATGTTAGGGCATCTAAATACGACCTGGGGGGCGGTCCGCATAAACGAACTACCCAATTTTGAGCCTTTAAGATACGCGGTAAAGAGTTTTAGCAACAGCAGAAAAAAGTAATAAATCCCAAAAGAGCCGGGCCAATCAAGTGTCTATCGGACAGCGACACACTTCATCTGTTTCTGGTCTCGGATGAGCAGTTTGCCATTGGCCAGCGCAAGCGGTCCCCAGCATTCTTTCGTATCGAGCAGGTCAATGCTTGCCAGCTTCCTGAAGCCCTGTGAATTCGGCTCAATCAAATAAAGGATACCTTCTTCGCCATCGATGCTCAGGATAAGGTCGTCAACAAGAATGAAGCCGCCCTTATCGAAGACAGGCGAGCGAGAAGTCTTCCATTTGAGCTTTCCGTCAATACTCATACACGACATACCGTCACGGCGCGTATTGGTCGTGCAATGGCCATAGAAGTGTCCCTTATAGATTACCGGAGGATGGACATGACTACGAGCTTGTTCATGCTACAAAGCTGGATGCTTGATAATGGATGCTGGATTCTCAATACTGGATACTCGATAGTGGATATTGGATATTAGATTCTTGATGCTTCCGCCGTCGCTGTCCTTCTTCGCCATCCTTCTGTCGCTATCCTCCTTCGCCAAGGCTACTAAGGAACCGGCTATTGCGGACAAGCGCAAGAACTACCATCCACTTCAATCACTTCCACCCTCCGCAGTATTGTAGCTACTGCTATGTAGGACAGTTCGTTCGCTCATTGGCTGCCACCCGTCCGTCGGAGTGATATTCGGCAGGCTCTTTCTCTAACTCACTGTCATCCGTCAAAAGATATTTAATCAGATAGCCTTCGGCTTGAGTTTGGCCATTTTCCATTGAAGTCAAGAGCGGTAGTGCAGAGGCCATTTAAGTGGCGAACTCGTCTTTAGGGGTATCTGAATATCCTACAAATTAAAAATCAGCCAATAGGTTGTATTATCGCAACCGAGTGTGTTATAATTACGGCAGAAAAGCATACCAGCCAGACTTGTTATCGGCGAAAGAGAAGGGACAACATCATGCTTAGACGAAACGGCTTTACACTAATTGAGCTATTGGTGGTGATTGCCATTATAGCATTATTGATGGCAATATTAATGCCGGCGCTACAGCGGGTGAAGGAACAGGCCGGGAAGACCGCCTGCCAATCAAATCTTAAACAGATGGGCCTTGTTGTGTCTATGTACACGGATGACTTCGATGGTAATTTCCACCAGGAGTCTCCTGCCGGCCCGCAACACAGTTGGGTCTATGCGATGCGACCTTACTATAGCCATGAGCCCAAGATACGTAACTGTCCGTTGGTGCATAATTTCTACAGTGACACCGACGGCAGGGGCGGCCCTCGCGTGGGGTGGGGGGTATATGGAGAAGATGGTTACAGTACACCGGATTGGGCGGTTGAGGGTGACTACGGTAGCTACGGGTGGAACTGGTGGCTCTGCAATGAAGATCGCGAGCAGAAACATTGGCGAAATATTAACACGATACCGGGTAATCGCAGTGAGATACCGGTGTTTGTGGATGCCCAATGGGTGGATGCGCTACCGAGACCCACTGACAGTCCACCGAATGGATACTTTACGCTGATAGAACAGAACATGGGATCGTTCTGCATCGATCGACACACAGGTTTTGTTAATGGTGTTTTTGTGGACTTCTCTGTTCGGCCTATAGGACTGAAGGAACTGTGGGACCTCAGATGGTATCGAGGCTGGCGTAAAGATCGACTTAATGCCGGTACGCCTGTATGGCCAGAGTGGATGCAGCACTATAAGGACTACTGAAATAAGATTTAACGCTCCAAGAACAGGTGGCACTTGCAGCCCTTTTTTCATCACTTAACGGAACCTACACAATCTCACATACCACCTCCTCATCTTTCAATTTATAACGCCTCACATGCCCGCAAGGCGCTTGAGGATGGCGAAGCGCAATGGTGCGCTCAGTTATGTGACCATCTCATCGCTCTGAATCCTAACTCAAACAATGCGAAGCTTTTGAAGGCCGATGCCTTGGAGAAACTCGCCGAAGATTTGATCACCGCCACAGGACGGAATTACTATCTCACCGTTGCCCAGGAACTTCGTGCGGAATCCAAGAAATAGGAAGTCGAACAAGCCGGATGCAGGCGACGGTTTGTACCTCGCGGCCCCTGATGCCGGGCGTTATAACTAAAATAATAATAATTGGGATAAATACCCTACGGCATTGAGAGCTGAGTGCCGGCTGATATCGTCGGCTGCCACCATAGTGAGCGCCAATATGCACGGTCGGTCGCGTACACATCGATTAAGGCATCTTCAGGAAGTTTTTTCGGCAAGAGACCATATTTTTTCATTTCACGGATGTAGGTTTTCGTCGGTCGAAAGCCGGGCATGTCAAATCGTTTGATTTGTTCAAGGCGCTGCTTGCCATCGTGACACAGGGCGAGTACTTTCTGATAGTCCGGGTCGTTGGCATCGGCGAAAACCGTAACTGTTTGGCCGAAGGTTCCATCTTCATTTCGCTGCTTGCACAGGCCATAACCTCCGGTATCGGTCGCCATCGGCGCCAGTAAGATAAGCGATTTTTCAGGTCGAGAAAGATTAAACATAAGGTGCCGGGAATATTGTATGCGAATGTCATCCGGGTCGGGATTTGAGAGTATGAGTTCCAGATTGTCGGAAATATACTGCGGCATAGGCAGTGAGCTGTCGTGACAGCCCTTACATCGTCTCTGGATTGCTTCTGCTGCGGCGATGGAGCTGGGCCATTTGCGGTCGCTGGTTTCAAGTACGCTCTTTGGAAAACCGCCGATCATGCCGGTACCGAGCGATGCGTAAGTGCCGGGATAGGGCGCGGCCGACTCAATCCAATAGCGGATCATGTCCTGCTCGTGCTGAGTAAGTGTTGCGCCGTAATGGTTGCCGTCGAGCATTTTCATTAAAGGACTGGCGAAGGTGCCGACCGAACGCGGCGGCAGGTTTGTCTGCAAGCGGTCGCGTCCATCGGAGAACAGTTGCCTGGCCGTAAGTGTATAGTAGCTGTGGGAAAAAATTGGCCCGTGGTCACCTGTGAGTATTATGCGTCCGGCACGCTCATCGTAATCGTGGCATGCGAGACAGTGTTTGTCAAAAATTGGTTGAATGTCACGGGGATAATCGAACACATCGGGTATGCCCGCAACAGGCGTAATCTGACTCGGCGGGCGCCCGATCGCCTGTAGCGAAGAGGCCATCGAAGGGGATGGAGTTTTCTGCCGCTGTTCGTGGCAGCCAACGCAACTGGTCGTTTCGCCGGGCATCACGGTCAGGAAGCTGTGCATGCGCTTGACGGAATTGTTGTTTTCATCCAGAGCGACAAAAAACAAGCTCCGCATAGCGGGCACTTCCATATAGGCGGATCCATCTTCTTCGACAGGAACTGTTCCAACGATGCGCTCCAGCGTGTAGGTTCCGCCGAAGCTTATCGGGGGCATCTTGCCGCTGTAATTAATCGGCTTAGGCAGGCTTTCCAGCACGAGAAGTTTTTTTATCTCGCCGGGCTTAACGCCTTCCATCCGCCGGCCTGCGTAAACGTCCTGAAGAATCAATCTGCCTGTCACCTGCGTATGGTCGCTTCGCGGGGGAATTACCGGCTCCCGCGGTCGCGGCCTTAAAGGGCGAGGCTCATGGCACTCCACCTCAGCGTCAATGAGTTCGGACGGCAGGCGGTATATTTGCTTTGTCTGCCCATTGGCGTTCATTACCAGCAGTCTGGGGCCCTGAGCCACAAGGAAACAATCTGCCGACAGCGGATAAGGGTCGCGATAATTGTTCTTTTTGCTCACCCGGCGAGCCGAAGACAGTTCATCGGGGCCAGCTTTGGGCGTAACAATGGTAATAGCTCCTTCGTGTTCCTTGCGTCCGTGCTCGGGGGAAAAGACAGCCACGACTTCGTTGCGGCTGCCGGGTATCGGCTTGGCGTCAATCATCAGGGTTCCCGGATGCAGGTTTCCATAGTATATCATCTGGCCCGTTCCATCCGGATTAGCCGTCCAGAGATGGTGAAAAGCAACGCGGCTGCGGTCAACGTATTCCCATCGCTCATAAATCACCCGCCCATCCGGCAGAGTCCACGGGGTGTTGTCGTGCTCGATGTTCGCAGAAACCGGATGGATATTCGCCCCGTCACCATCACAGACGTAAAGAATCGCCACCTGTGAGTACCAGCAAGGGACCCAGCGATCACTTCGGCTGGAGCAGAACATAATTTGGCCGCTCGGCAGGTAAGTCGGTTCCATGTCATCATAAGGTCCCGAGGTGAGCTGCGTTAGCCCGCTGCCGTCAACATTTATTTCGTAAAGATGAAAATAGGCCGTACCGCCCGGGCGGTAAGAAATGAGGATTTTTGCGCCGTCGTAGTGTACCTGGGGGTCACGAATCGAACCCTCGGGGTCATCGAGCAAAACAGTGATTTCACCGCTGTCGACTTTTAACCGGCACAAACGACCCATGGCCCCGTAAAGCATTTTGTTTTCGTCCTGGGCGTAGTAACCGAAGTTCTCGTACCAGTGCCCGCCAACACCGGGCTGTCGACTGGCGAATATTATCTCTTCGACGCCCCCGATGTCGTCAATCGGGGCTGCGGTTGCCAATTCATACCCCGGCCATATAGCGATAAGAATCAAAAAGATCGCTGCCTTGAGGGAAGTACTTGCTTTTAAAAAACGTTCATGCGTCTCTTTGAACATATTAATATAATAACATATAATGCTTGCAATGTTAATGGTTTTTGATTATTGAATCGTCAATGATATAAAACTCATCTGCATAATAAGAAAAAATTAATGGACAATCAGCAGAACCATCGCCAGCTAACGCAAATCGGCAAACCAACCGCCGCTGAACTTATCAAGCAGCTTGAGCAGTTTGACGGCTCCTCAGGACAATTCTTAACGAATCTGCTTGCCGTACAGTGCCTCTTAAGCCGGGCGGATAGTGGTGCAATTTTACGAAACAACCAGCAAAAAGGCGTCGATGTCCTGGCTATATATCCAGCACTGAAAGAAAAGCAAGCCCCTCCTTTATGGCTGAATCAATCCGCCGAACTTATTCGCCAGGCTGCTTCGACAGATACGGTCATCGTCAAAGCTTTGCGGCTCCAGGAGGAGATAGATAACAAAACAATCCAGCATTATGCCGTGCTGGTCCCGCTCAAAATGTCTGATATCGGACAAGCTATGGGAGCTTTCGTAGTTAAGGCCGGTGACAATAATGCTCTCGAAGCAAGCCGGGGGCAATTGGAACTTACAGCCGGGCTGATTGGTAACTTCGAGAAACGACTGACAGTCCAGAATAAACAGACAGGCTTGATTAGCCTGCAAAAAGCGATGGAAACGCTTTCAGCTATCAATCGGCAAAAGCGTTTTATCAGTACCGCGATGGCTCTCTGTAACGAAACAGCCTCTCAGTGGCAGTGCGAACGTGTGAGTATCGGTTTTCTCAAGGGAAGATATGTTAAAATAAAAGCCATCAGCCATACGGAGCATTTCAGTCGAAAGATGCAAGTTGTTCAGGACATAGAATCTGCGATGGAGGAGTGCCTTGACCAGGACTGCGAGGTTTTATATCCTGCTTCGCAGGAGGCCACTTATATCAGCCGTGCAGCAGGTGAATTGTCCAGGAGTCATGGTCCACTGACGGTTTTAAGTGTTCCTTTTAGGCCGGATGGAGAAGTTCGTGCAGTTCTGACTCTCGAGCGGGAGTCAGGCAAGCCTTTCACTCTGGAAGAAATCGAGGTAATTCGATTAGCCTGTGAATTATGCACGGCCAGATTATGGGAATTGTACGAGCATGACCGCTGGATTGGCGGCAAGGTCATCGCCAAAATGCGCGGCGGGCTGGCTTTGCTAATCGGCCCAAGATATACGTGGACGAAAATTTTGGCGATATTGATATCCGGTTTGATACTGTTTTTGATATTTGCAGAAGGACAGTTTCGGGCGGAAGCGCCTTTTGCTCTTGAGGCCACATATCAGCAGGTAGTCTGCGCATCCTTCGACGGTTATATCAAAAGCGTTAACGTAGAAGTCGGTGATACGGTTAAAGAAAACGAAACAACTTTAGCAGAGCTTGATACAGCGGAACTGCGTCTGAAATTAGCCGGCGTCAAAGCGGAACAAGCCGGGTATCTTAAGCAGGTCGCCGCTGCCATGCGAGACAGTGAAACCGCACAAGCCCAGATCGCACAAGCCAACTCTGACAAATCCCAGGCCCAGATTGATTTGTTTAATTACCTGATAGAGCAGGGAAAAGTCATATCGCCAATCAGCGGAGTTGTCGTTAAAGGTGACCTGAAACGCCAGATTGGCGCACCGGTAAAAACAGGGGACGTTCTCTTCGAGGTCACTCCTCTTGAGTCACTGCGAGCCGAGCTGCTGGTACCTGAAGACCAGATTTTTGATATTTCAGTGGAGCAGGAAGGGTATCTTGCTACGGTGTCTTATCCTTCACAGCGAATGAAATTTGTCGTAGAGCGTATCAATCCCATGGCCGAGGTGGTGAATAACCGTAATGTATTTAAGGTACGCGTCCAACTGCTGGAAGCACGCCCCTGGATGCGACCAGGTATGGAGGGAGTTGCCAAGATATCGATCGGCAAACGGCGGTATGTTTGGATATGGACCCGAAGAATCGTTAACTGGCTGCGAATGAAATTGTGGCTTTGAGTTGTAAGAATTCTTATGGCCGTAAATCGTCCGACATTTCACGAAGCCTGGTATCGCGTTGCTGATTTGCATCCGCGATTACTGTCAGGCGTGCAGGTTTACAGGCAGCATTTCCGTGGGCAAATGTGGTACGTCCTGGAGAATCCTTCCAACAACCAATACTCGCGAATCAGTGATGCAGCTTATCGTTTCATAGGTATGCTTGACGGCCGACGGACCGTATCTCAGGTATGGCGCATATGTAATGAGCAGCTTGCCGACAGCGCCCCCACACAGGGGGAAGTAATCCAGCTTTTAGGCCAGTTGCACAGCGTCAACCTTTTACATGCGGACATGCCGCCGGACAGCGAAAGCCTGTTCAATCGCTACCGAAAGCGAGTCGGCCGCGAGGTTCGGGGACAACTTATGAACCTGCTGTTTATAAAGATTCCATTGATAGACCCGGACCATTTTCTCAATCGCTGGGTCGGCATATTCGGGCGGCTTTTCAGTTGGTTTGGGCTTATCTTATGGTCGATATTAATAGCGACTGGATTATACTTTGTGGCTGGTAATATCCGAGAGCTGTTTTATCAAAGCTCCGACATTTTAGCTCCTGATAACTTAATACTGCTGTATCTTAGTTTTGTTCTCATCAAGATATTCCATGAGTTCAGCCACGCCTTTGCATGCAAGAAATTCGGTCAACTTAACAAAAGCCGCGGGCAGGTTCATATTATGGGCGTTATGTTTCTGGTTTTCTTTCCGCTGCCTTATGTGGATGCTTCAAGCGCCTGGGCATTCCGTAATAGATGGCACAGGGCTGTTGTCGGGATGGCCGGGGTTATGGCCGAGCTTTCGGCGGCGGCCATAGCGGCAATAATCTGGTCCAATACATCGACCGGAACACTCCACATCATTGCCTACAATGTTATATTTATTGCCAGTGTCTCCACACTGCTATTCAATGGAAATCCTCTTTTGAGGTTCGACGCCTATTACGTCCTTTCAGACTTAATAGAGATACCAAATCTTGGGCATCGATCCAGAAACTATATTTACTATCTGGTCAAGCGATATTGCTGGGGGCTCAAAAGAGCACAGAATCCGGCATATACTTTCGGAGAAGGCCTTTGGTTTGTTTTTTACGGCCTTGCTTCCATAGCCTTCCGTGTTTTTATATGCGTAAGAATACTGCTGTTTTTGAATGACAGACTCCCGGAAGAGCTGTTCATACTTGTACCTTTGTTTGCCTTCTCTGCGATTGCGGCCTGGGTGTTTGTCCCCTTCGGCAAGTTCCTGCAATATCTCGCAACAAGCGCCGAACTGACTCGCAATCGCGGACGGGCAACGATATCTACTCTGGTTACCTTTTGCCTGATAATTGTTGGTATAGGACTGATTCGATTACCTGATTATTGGCGAGTCGAAGGAGTTGTTGAGCCGGTCAACCTGGCCATAGTCCACGCAGAAAGCGATGGTTTCGTCGTCGGTTTTTTACCATCGGAATCAAAGGTCTCATCAGGTGGAACGCCATTGATACGAGCAGTCAATCGTGAACTGGAAGCCGAAAAAAAGAGTTCGGTCGCTGAGTTCCTCAGTCTGAAAATTAAGCGTCGAATCGCTGAAACACAGGAAATCGCCGCTGCTCAAATTCTGGACGAACAGATCGAGGCTTTGAAAGAAACAATATCAAGACTCGAATTCGAACTGGACTCACTGAATTTGAAACCACCACTTTCAGGCACATGGGTCGCGCCGGATATTGAGTATTCTAAAGGCGTTTATTTAGAACGCGGTAAAAGCATAGGTTTCGTGGCAAGTTTGGACGACGTTATTATTCGAGCTACCGCCGGCCAAAAGGTCGCAGCTATGTTAATAGAGCAAGCCGACAAGGAGGTTGAATTCCGAGTTAAAGGGCAACCGAAATTGCTAATGACCGGAAAGATTGAGCAAATTTTTCCATCCGGACATGAATTGCTGCCGTCCGAGGCCTTGGCTTACGCAGTCGGTGGGCCCATGCCGACAGCTCCACAAGACCCTCAAGGCACAAAATCCGCAGAGATGTTTTTCGAGATACGCATCAAACCAAACGCAGGTTCTTCGGTTCGTCTGCTAACCGGCCAACGCGTAGTTGCAAGAATCCGAATGCATCCCAAACCGCTGGCGCTTCAATGGTGGCTTTCTGCAAGGCAGCTATTCCAACGGAGGTTCCACATATAAGATGGTAACACTTCCAAGTGCAACCTGGCAGATGCTCGAGCAGCGGATCTCAGACAAGCCTCTGCCGAGAGGACTCGATGCCGCGTGGGATGCGGGAATGGGTTTGATAGACGGCTCGAAGCCGCGACGGAAAATGTTTTTGCGCCGGGCTGAAAAAGTGCTCGCACTTGAAAAACATTTTTCTCAAATGACCGACGCAAATCTCCGTAAGGCCGCCAGTGAACTTCGCGAGATTTTTCGCCGCCACCGCAACAATCATTCTGACCTTGAGCGTGCCTTTGCGTTGGTCCGAGAGGTAGCATTTCGGCAGATAGGCGATAAACCATTTCCTGTCCAGATTGCAGGCGCTTTCGCCCTCGATCATGGCTGCATTGCTGAAATGGCAACCGGCGAAGGCAAGACCCTTACCGCTACCATGCCTGCTACAGTTGCGGGCTGGCGCGGCCGGGGCTGTCACATAATTACCGTTAATGACTACTTAGCTGAACGCGATGCCGAATGGATGGGTAAGATTTATCGCTTTTGCGGACTTAGTGTTGCACATATAGAACAGGCCATGTCTGCCGACGATCGTCGAGCGGCTTAATATGCTGATATAACTTATTGCACAAACAAAGAGGTATCGGCAGATTTTCTCCGCGACCGGCTCGCTCTGGGTCGTGTGAGAGGATTGAGTTCTGCACTCCTGACTAAAATAACACGAGCCGGCCGGTCGATAATAGATCGGCTGGTGCAGCGAGGTCTTAATTTCGCAATTATAGACGAAGCAGATTCCATTCTTGTTGACGAGGCAATTACACCGCTGATTATCTCCGGGCCCGCTCCCAATCCGGAGCAGGTCGAGGCCTTTCGTCAGGCGGCAGATATTGTAAGCCATTTAAGGCGGGATACAGATTACCGAATTAACGCCCGCTATCGAGAGGTCGAACTGACTAACGAAGGCAAGGACCGGTTAGCCCAGGCGGCAGGGACTTTAGGTAACATCTGGCAAGGCGCCCGCCGTCGTGAGGAGATTACTACTAAAGCTCTGGTGGCCAAAGAGCTGTATTCAATGGATAAACAGTATGTAATTGACAACGGCAAAGTAGTCATCGTTGACGATTTTACCGGCAGGCTCATGCCCGACCGCAGTTGGCGTGACGGCCTGCACCAGGCCGTTGAGGCCAAGGAAAAGCTCGAAATCACTCCTCCCAAAGATACGTACGCACGTATCAGTTTTCAGCGGTTCTTCCGAATGTACCGCAAATTGTCTGGGATGACCGGCACAGCAAGCGAAGCGGCCGCCGAATTCTGGCAGATTTATCATTTACCCGTAGTAGTAATTCCCACAAACCGTCCGTGCAAAAGAAAAAATCTGCCGGACATAGTCTTGCCGACAGGCCCGACTAAGTGGAAGAGAATCCTTTTAGAGATTCGCCGTGTTCATGAGAGAAGGCGGCCCGTTCTCGTCGGCACGCGAAGTGTACGAGCCAGCGAATACATCAGTCAATTGCTCGAAGCGGAAAACCTGAATCACCAGGTGCTTAACGCCGTACGTCACCGTGAAGAGGCCCAAATCGTCGCAGGCGCCGGTCAGGCAGGAAAGATAACGGTGGCTACCAACATGGCCGGGCGGGGTACCGACATTAAACTTGGCCGGGGGGTAGCGGAATCAGGAGGGCTTCATGTCATAGCCAGCGAGCGTAACGAATCCGGCCGGATAGACCGCCAGCTCTTCGGACGCTGTGCACGCCAGGGCGACCCCGGAAGCACCCAGGCAATAGTGTCTCTGGAGGATGAGTTCGTTTCTCGATACGCCAAAAACATCGTAGCCTATTTGAAAAAAAGACACGCTCTTAACACTGACGGAATCTGCTCGAAAACCACCAGAGCCGTATTTCGTCTGGCTCAGCATCGTGCGGAAAAGCTGGCACTGCGTCAGCGAAAATCAGTAATGAGAACCGACCACTGGCTCGAAGAGCAGCTCAGCTTTACGGGGCGGGAATAGCAGGTAACTGCTCCAACTGTTCGGCTGGAGAAGCTGGAATGCTTTGCTGTGAATTTGCAGCGACAGGTGCTTAAAAAAACAGAAAGCAATAAAGCTAAATGTTTTTTTTATATCTATGTATCCTCATACATTAATTAGAACTAAAAACAAAGCGAGATTTTATCTCGTCAAGTCTATTTAAAAATCGCCCTACATTATTTCTTTTCAATTATTATTTGAAAATCCTCAAATTCCACCTCATAAGGGATTTGGTCACAGGAACCGGCTGCCAAACCAAGATGAATAGAAAAATTTAAACCGGGGATTTCTGTTGTATATTTGGAATTAATCCAGGTTTCTCCATCATAACTAATTGCACCGGAAAAACTGTTTCCATGTCTTTGCAGTTTCAACCACAGCGGAAAAGAAAAATCCTCCGGCAAATTTTGACTAATGGCTTTATGCATGCAACCATCCCCAAATTCATCCCATTCCATACCGGCACGAGAGGGCGTAGTGAACATCAAAACCGAACCTTTACTGCCAGGCGCCGTATCAAAACTTCTTGTCATATCATTTCGGGCAAACAGCCCCGCCCTGAACCATTCATGGGTTCTGTTACCAAATCCTTTTACTTTTACCGTCGCCACAAAATTTCCTTTTACTTTTTTGGCCAAATAGACGGCAGTATAGGAATCTTCCGCATGAAAAAAATCAGAACCCGCCGCTCGGATTTTATAGCGGTTTTGTTTCTGATTTATTTCAACTTTGCCTGGAGAAGCTGTGACTGACGTATAATATTTCATTTCAGCCCGAAGTAAATCAATCGGACGATGAGAATAGATTTTAAATTTTTTAGAAGGACTATTTCCAATTTTTACCATATATTCTCCCGCTTTTGGCTGAATCGGAAATTGAACTTTTTCAGAATTCATTTTGGCAATTCGAACAGACTTTGAAGTATGCACTTTGCCATTCAAATACAATTTTGCAGTAACAGTCCGATCCGAATTTTCGAGATTATTAAGAACAGCAGTCACAAAAATAGTTTTTCTCTCGGGAGTTATCAAATCGGAGATATGTAATTTGTCAAACATCACCGTAATTTTTTCGCCAGCAACAGAAACTGTTTGAAACGGTACGGTTCCCACGGCAATTTGATGCTCACCCGGCTTAGTTATACGAAGCTCAAATTCTATTTGCCGGGTATTATTATGT
>JABMRO010000274.1 GCA_013202635.1 Planctomycetota bacterium | reverse complement strand
GTATTGGGGTATTTATGTTAACCTTGGGAAGCGGGTGGTCGATAGGGCTGCTGGCGGTTGGGTTGCTATTGTTGTTTTCAATGTTCGCATACGTACACGGCATGCGTTATTGCGGAATACTAAAAGCCCTAAAACGTAACCTGTCCATCGTACATGATGCAAGGAAATACAGGCGTACTTTTGAAATGGCCCAAGTGAGAATGCGTGAATCCAAATCTTTCCAGGAATGGTGGGAGGCGGTGTGCACCATGGGCCAAAAAATGCATTTTCAGACTATTGGCTTGTGGAATTACCGTAGCGGCCAGTACGTAAGAACCTGTATGTGGAATGTGCCGGAAGATAAGTTCAAAACCGGCAAAACAGCAAAGTTTACATTACCTATTCGTGGTAATGGGTCGGCAGAATGGGAGATAAGGGCACATGCTTTGGTAAATGGCGTTTTGGAACTAAGCGGCCGGCAGGCTATGCTGCTGGCTCGGCTGATGGATGAGTTCCCGCTGCCGGATCATAAGGAAGAAGCTGAACAATTGGAATTATTTGCTGACGTAATAAATCATTCCTCAATTAAAAAAAAGGCATAACCTTCATTATGAAAATGACAGAGACACAGTCTTTGAAGAAACAGGCACACCTAAGTATTATCATGATCGAATCTATCCCATAGATGTCCATTCGCCAGCACAGGCAATTTGCTTCTTCTCGCACCAGGGTCAAGAATACCAGAACCTCACAGATAAAATTGTCCACTGGATGCTGACAAATATGTACAGCGGTGAAGGCTATTTTTATTTCCGGAAGGGACATTTTCTGACCAACAAAATATCGTATATGTGGTGGTCGCAAGCCTGGGCTTTTCATGGGCTTACTTCATATCTTAGCAGTTCTAACCAAGGAATGTGATCTGACATGAAAATCTGGATCGATCTTACCAATTCTCCGCACGTCAATTTCTTCGCAGCAATGATTGAAGAACTGCGGAGAGAGCATGAGGTTTTGCTGACGTGCAGGCCACTGGCGAACACGATTGACCTCCTGAAGCAGAAAGGCTTTGAATACCATGTTGTGGGTAGCCACTACGGGGCGAGCAAGCTGAAGAAGAGTCTGTGTTTCCCGGTTCGGGTGCTGCAATTGTATTCTTTTCTCAGGGGCCGTCACATCGACGTGGCCATTTCGCACAGCTCGTTCTATTCGCCGGTTGTGGCGCGAATGTTAGGTGTCAGGAGCATATACATCAACGATAATGAACATGCCGCGGGCAACAAGATCTCCTTTCTGTGCGCCAGCACGATCATGGTGCCGGAGTTCCTCTCGATGGACAGCATCCGCCGTCAATGGGGCAATCCTAAGAAGGTAATCCATTATCCCGGCGTAAAGGAGGGCATCTATCTTGCCCGTCTCAACAAGAAGAACTGCGATGCAGCAAGCCAATCCGGCGTGTCGGAAATCTTCATCAGGCCGGAGCCATGGACAGCGCAGTATTACCGAGGCGCAGTGAACTTCATGGACGATCTGATCATCAGTCTGAAGGACAAGTACAGAATCGTTCTCATGCCCAGAGGCGAGCGGCAGGCGGAGCATTATCGACAAGCCCAGTTCCAGGGTATCACGATTCCCCCTGAGCCGTTGACGCTTGAGGACATGGCAGCCCGATGCTCGTTATTCATAGGAGCAGGGGGAACGATGACGAGGGAGGCCGCCGTGCTGGGGATACCAACAATCTCCGTATATCAGAGCGAACTGCTCGCCGTGGATCGGTACCTGATAGATCAGGAGTATATGATTCACAAAAAGAAACTCACAATGGATTTTGTGGTTAAGTTTCTAAACGAAAACAGCCGGTCGTCACCGCGAGGCAATCTTATGAGCAAAGGACGAACTGCTTTCGATCTTATAAAGGCAACGTTGTTGGATGCGTAGAAATTGCTTTATAGCTGGGAGACTAAGATGCTGCGAGGCGGAATAATTGGCTTTGGTCGGATGGGTCTGACCCATTTTTCCATTTTGAATAACCATCCGGAAGTCCAGTTTGTTGCTGTGTGCGACTCATCGTCGTTCATGCTGAAGAACATAGGTAAGTACACCGGGGTTGAGAAGTTTAAAGACTATCGCAAGATGATCGACAGGTCGGACCTGGACTTCGTGATTATAGCCACCCCGACGGGCATGCATGCCGAAATTGTCAAATATGCAATCCAGAACAATCTGCATGTCTTTGTCGAAAAGCCCTTCGCATTGAATGTCCGGCAAGGCGAGGAGCTTGTTGAGATGCTCAACGGCAAGAAGCTTGTCAACCAGATTGGCTATGTCATCAGGTTCAATGATGTCTTTATTCAGGTAAAGAAACTGCTGGATGCAGGTGTGCTTGGCGAATTGCTCACATTCAAAATGGAGATGTACGGCCCTACCCTTCTCAAAGACGCCAAGAGTGGCTGGCGTTCAAAAAGGAAGCATGGCGGTGGCTGTCTTTACGATTTCGCATCTCACAGTATAGATCTTATCAATTATCTTATTGGCGTGCCTGACGAGATTGCCGGCAGCGTCCTTCAGAGTATTCATTCAGTGAACGTGGAGGACTCCGTCAGTTCAACATTTTTATACAAGAACGGTGTCAGGGGCAATCTGTTGGTGAACTGGAGCGACCCTTCTTATCGCAAGCCAGCTTATCGCTTCGAGGCATTAGGCAGAAGCGGCAAAATCGTTGCTGATTTACATGCGTTCAAGATTTTCTTTAGAGAGGCTACAAGCTTAGATGGTTTTACCCAAGGCTGGAATCAACGATATGTGACGGATTTCGTCGAGCCTGTTCGATTCTATGTGCGCGGTTTTGAATTCACGCGGCAGTTGGACTACTTCATTGATTGCATTTTGGAGAATAGGCCGTCTGGTGTTTGTTCGTTTGAACAGGGCTTTGAGACGGACACTGTTATTGAGCGTATCCGAAAAAACGGTGAGATAAGAGGACTGTAGAATGGACAGAATCATATTCGGCGATAATCAGTTTTTTGGCATTAATCATATGTCGGAAGAGAAAGCGCAGGCCCAATCCGAGCGTTTCAAGGACATCAACGCAATAATTAAAGTGATCGATACTGCTTACGACTGTGGGATTCATGCATTTATGTTCAACACACATGACCGTGTAGCAAGATTATGTGATCATTTCCGTGCGAATCCAGATAAATACAGTGATTTGAGATTGTACCCTTCTATGCCATATGCACACAAATACGCAAATGCAGTGAACGAAAAGGGCATGATCGGGGCGTTGAACGACTTTGTGTTTGCCGACCGTTCAGCGGCACAGGCACTGGGGACGCTTGCCCGTGGCGCTATGAGTATAGTCAGTCAGGACATGGTAAAGGTGATGAAACTCCTTGTCGATGCAGAAATGAGAATGTTCAAGGGTTTGAATGTAAAGGCTGTATTTTTGCAGAACATCGTTACCGACCTCTTACTGGGCATGGGCAACAAAGAAGTATTTATCGAATTCGCGGACCATATCAAGAAAACGTACGGTGTTGACCCAGCGTTTAATACAATGAACTTGCCACAACTCGTTGATTTTCTCCTCCAATGTGGGATTGAGAATCCCATTATTTGCTCGTCAATAAACAAGATAGGTTACCTGATGAATCCGGACAAGGCTTCGTATGAGGAGACTATTAAAATAAAGCCATTTAGACCGATGGCAATGTCTATTATGGCATCCGGAGCCGTGCCTCCGAGAGAGGCTGTCGAGTATGTGGCAAGTCAGAAGAATATCAGGTCTATTGTTTTTGGTGCATCTTCAAGGGCTCATATAGAACAAACAAAAGAGCTTATTGAAAAATCTTACTGGAGCGCAGCATGAGAATTATTAATGTCGCGGGCGCAAGACCAAATTTTATGAAGATTGCGCCGCTGATGGCTGCCTATAGGAAGAGCGAACGTATAGAGCCCCTTCTAGTTCATACGGGCTAGCATTATGATGAGCAAATGAGCAAGCTTTTCTTCGACCAGCTTAACATCCCTGAGCCAGATGTAAACTTAGACGTTGGCAGTGGTTCACATGCTAAGCAAACAGTTGACATCATGAAAGCGTTTGAGCCAGTTCTTTTGGAATATAAGCCGGATGCTATAAAGCCGGGAAAACTCAGACCAGTAAAACTGGTTTCGTACAGTCACTAAAGAAAACAATGATTGCAATATAGTCAAGCAGCGTAATTTGTGTAGTGAACTTTCACAAGGTGTGAGATATGGATGTCATAAAAGATACAGATCAAGCTGATTGGAGGAGAAGTAAGAATGGATAATTTGGAAGATAAAACCAAACACAATACGAACTCGTCAGGAGAATATCAGCCCCTCCGTCCAGATCCGATAAGACAGGCAAGGGACGATTCCGGCAGGCCCCACGAAGAATTGCAACCTATAGAAATCGTGCATAGTGCCAACAAGCCGATATCGGTAGCCGATGCGACATTATTGCCTAATCAGTTTATGGGAACGGGTGGGGGCACTCAAGCCGAACCTTCAGCGGGTGATATCATAGAATCGATGCTCCGCTTCAAATGGACGATTCTGGTCGTTTTCCTGATTGTGGCCGCTCCCGCTATTGCCGCTATATGGACCCTGGTAGTTCCCAAGTACCGGGCCCAGGCGCAAGTACGAGTTCGGCCTATCCTTCCGTATCTGGTCTTCCAGACAGAAGATAGCGGAAAGATTCCCTTGTATGACTCATTCGTGAACACTCAGGTTTCCATTATCAATAGTGAGACAGTCCTTCAACGTGTATTGGACCAGCGGGCAATCCAGGAGACACTATGGTACAAGAATCCTCCGAAATCGCTTATGAGCTGGCTGCGCGGATACCCGCCTTCTCCCATAGACAGGCTCAGGGATACCCTTTCAGCCAGGCCTCGAAAGGAAACCGAAATAATTGACGTCGCATTTATGGACTCCAGCGATAAAGAAGCCCAGCTTATTGCGAATACTGTTTTGGACCAATATATAAGATACATTGGGGAAATGTCTGATGCAACTGGCGATAAGATATACGACCAACTGGTAGAACAGTACAAATCTTTGGAAAACGACATCCTGGGACGGGAGATAAAGACTGCCGGGCTGCGCAAAACGCTCCGTACGGGTACTCCGGAGGAACTAATCTCCGCTAAGAGGCTTCGTTTGGATGAGACACAAGCCCGTCTCGGCCAGGTGCGACAGAGTATTACTCTATTGGAATGGGAAATGAAGCGAGACATTACCGGTGACAGCAATGATGTGCCGGCTACTGAGACTGACAGGATTCAGAGGCAGCCAAAATACTACGAGGATGCAGAATGGCGGGCACTGGATGCTAACGTCAGAACTATGAGGCACAATATTACCAACAGCCTGCTTAAACCCAATCATCCGAATTCAGCTCGGATCGAAAAGGAACTGGAATTCGCGGAAGAGCAGCTTAAACTGCGAGAGGCGCAACTGAACGATCAGCAGCGCGACCGGCTGAACAATCCGGCTGGAGCGATAACAATCGCCGGAGTAATCGGCCTGTCTTACGAAGATGGATTGATATATACCGAGCTTCAACTGGCCCGGTCAAAACGTGAGGAGCAGCTCCTGGCCGACGAATTCGAGAAACAGCGGGCGGAATTTGCAGGGCTTTTCGAAAGCGCACAATCGCTCGATAGGGAGAACAACGCACTGCTGCACAAGCGTGAGTTATTCAGCGCGGTTCGCCAGCGACTGGACCAAAAGAACATGGAGCGCAACGTACCCGGCTCAATCGAGGTATTGACACCGGCCCACTCATCTGACCAGCCTTACAACGACCATCGAATTGTGTTCACTGCCATGGCGCTGGTTATGGGCTTAGGTGCCGGTAGCGGCCTGGCATACCTGAAGGCCGGCAGGAATCAGGCCATTTATACTCCTATGGACATGCCCAATCCAATGCAGGTTCCGTTCCTCGGATACATACCTGTAACTCCTGTTATAGGGTCACTGGATAACGAAACCAGTCCTGCCACGTTTGAATCCATCCGAATCGTTCGTACGGCATTATTGTCGAGACTCAATGGTCAGGGTGTACGTCTTCAGCAAATATGAGACAAATTTACCTTTAAATTAGGAGACGATCTCAGCTCCGGTTTCAATGATTTTACAGTTAATTCTTTTCCTTTCAAGAATTGTTTTTG
>JABMRO010000273.1 GCA_013202635.1 Planctomycetota bacterium | reverse complement strand
GTCCCCCTAAGCGCACTGAAAGAGGATTCACTTTAATAGAGCTGTTGGTGGTGATTGCCATCATTGCCATACTGCTGGCAATCCTGATGCCGGCGATGAGAAAGATCAAGGAGATAGCACGAGAAACAGCCTGCAAATCAAATCTGAGGAATGTGGGATTGGCTGTAGCAATGTACTTAGACGACAACGAACGCAAAATCCCCGATACCCAGAGCGCCAACGAGTTTCTGTGGTACCAGTCAGACGGCATTACTCCGCGAAAAGCTGGTTCCAGCGGTTCTTATTGGGGCGTTTTTTACATAGACTACCTCAAAGAAACGAAAATATTCGGCTGTCCGAGTTTACAACGTGTTCCCGAAGGATTAATATATAATGTTGGTAACGATCCTTCCCAAACAATTCAGCACGCAGCGTTTGGTTTAAATCATAATTCGAGAGCCAGGGGCCGCAATACAAATGATATATACCGTACTTCAGAATTCATCTTTTGTACCGACCACGCTGAACCAAGACCGGAATGCGACACCAGCGATGGCTTTCATAATGGTGACAGGCCCGGCGCTATGAATCTTACGCAGTATCGAAGCGGCAGTCGTTTCGACCAATATCGGCAGATTTTCAGACACAATATTAGATACGGCGACGACGACAGAACTGGCGGACGAGCTAACATCCTATGGCTTGACGGACATGTCTCCCATATTGAAGAAACTACAGGAGACGATGTGCCGTCAAAGTGGTACACAGGCGATAAGCCGACTCAATAATATTGTCCGGTTCTTAAAATATTCAGCCCCGCAATAAAATTGCGGGGCTTTTTTCGTGCTAATTTCACACGGGCCACGATTCACGAATTTACCCGCCTCTGCCCTTTCAGCGGTAAACAACGCCGGTTGCAAAGAACATCATTCACGAATTTCCCGTATAAATGTTGTAAAAAACACAATAATTTGATATTAAAGAGTATATGGAAATCAGAAGCGGCTTCAAAAACCGTTGATTTAGTTTAGGAAAAACCACAGGAGACAAGCCGATGAAAAATTATAAAAAAAGGCCCGTTAATAAGCACTCGACAAGAGGCTTCACTCTCATAGAACTATTAGTCGTAATAGCCATTATTGCTCTTCTATTGGCAATTCTAATGCCCGCTATGCGAAAAGCAAAGGAAGTCGCAAAGGAGACATCGTGCAGGTCAAATTTAAGGTCTATAGGATTAGCTATATTAATGTACCTGGGCGACAATGACCAGAAATTGGCCGACCCGAAAAATGCCAACAGATTTCTGTGGTACAATGCAAGAGGCGGTCTTAGAAAAACCAATGATAATGACGCCTATTGGGGCATCGTGTATATCGATTACCTCAAGAACAAAAAGGCTTTTGGTTGTCCGAGCTTAAGACGCGTCCCGGATTTAATATACGATGTTGACCCCGAGGCGATTCAGGAAGCCGCCTTTGGTCTCAATGGTTATGCCAGGGGTACAAAAACAACTGAGATAAGGCCACATTCGGAATTTATCATCTGCCACGACCACGTGGAACCAAGATTCGAGCAGGACAGCGGGGATATGCTGTTCAATGACGGCCCCGGCACTAACAATTTAACGCACTATCGCCAGGGAGGTCATCGTGCGGAATACTATCGCGACATCTTCAGGCATAATATTAGGGCCCACGAAGACTTCAGGACCGGCGGACGCCTTAATGTCCTCTGGCTCGATGGACATGTCTCCTCCATCGAAGAAACCACAGGAGACGATGTCCCCAAAAGGTGGTACACCGGAAAAAGATAACCAACTTTATACTTAGCCCATCAACCTGTCCTGCTTGTCCACCATACCTGGTTTCTACATAGCCGATTCCTTCGTAGCCTTGGCGAAGAAGGACAGCAAAGTAGAATAGCAAAGGCGGAAGCATCAGATATCCGCTATATCTTCGCTTCTTACTCAGGCCAGACTTCGTCCAAGCTCATACGCTTCTTCCAAACGTTCCGTTTTGTGCCGAATCTCTCCCCTTGTGCTCACGCCGGGCACAATAATCTTACCGAGAAGATTAATTTCCAGATAATCAAGACACTTTTGAAAAAATTCAACGACAGGCCTTGCTGTCTCGGCATTATCTTCCTCAAAAGGAACCGCTATCACCGCAGATTTGCCCCGAATCTTTTCTCTGTTTTGAGGGCAGTTAAAGTACACAAATCGGTCAATAAGTCCCTTCATAAGGGCGGTCGGTCCATACCAATATACCGGCGTGCCGAAGATTATCACATCGCTTTGAATAATCCTCGGATATATAGCCTGCATATCATCGTTCTTGATGCATTCTTCCATCTTCCAGCATACGTGACATCCGTCGCATTCCCTGATAGTAAAATCGCCCAAAAAAAGTTCCTCCACTACAGCTGAATTTGCTCTTGCCCCTTCTGCTATTTTCGAAACCAGTATATGAGTATTTCCATTCCTCCGCGGACTTCCCACAACTGCGAGTATTATCTTCATAATATAACTTTCCTGTTCACGCTTAACGAGATACACCACAAATCCATTTTTTACTTTTATCTTTACCTTTTGCCCTGGAGTTTATCCGGCGTCTTTTGACGGACCCTGGAGTTTACCCGGCCTTAGACGGGCACTTACCTCTATATTGTCGGCAAAAGGCACACCTCCCCTGCAAAATCTCACCCTCGGCTTAAATGCAAGACATCCCCTGCTCGCCCCAGCTCTGCTTACCAGACACCCTGAGCCTGATTGGATTCCACCGTATGCTGCACCGCTGCCGGCAGCGCTGAGAGAAAATCAATTCCTGTGGCGCTCTCTATCGCGTCTATCGTCGTAAGGTAATCCCCGTAGTTTTCACCTGACAGGTCTCGATTCGGCATCATAAACGCCAAAGCCTGCACGTTATCCGGGTCATTGTTGTCCACTAC
>JABMRO010000272.1 GCA_013202635.1 Planctomycetota bacterium | reverse complement strand
TCCCTAAGGACACAAGGACCTAAACCTTGCGCGTCTGCCAATTCCGCCACGCTCGCATATCGTATTGCGTATTGTGTGTTACGACAAGAGTTTCTTGGCTAAATATGTTTTTTCTTATCCCGACTCCTGTCAGTTTTTTTATGACTGCTTTTGTTCTGAGATTTTCTCAATACGTTTTTCTGCTTTTTGAAGTATTGTCCTGCATTGCTTGATCAGTGCCATACCCTTTTCGTATTGCTCAAGGCTGTCCTGCAGGGGTATCTGGCCCTGCTCAATTTTGCCGACAATATTTGTAAGTTCTTTTATCGATTCTTCGAAGCTCAACTCTCCGAGGTCGTCTTTTTTCTTTTTGGCTGCCATTATTTTCCTTTTATAAATAATCCAGAAGCAGTTTTGAAGCCGCTTCTCTATAACTCCATACCCCTTTTTACTTTTTTGTTACCTTACTTTCAATCAAATTCTCGTCGGCGAGTTCGGTAATTAAATGCTCCCCGAGCCGGATGTCATCTACGGTTTTTACCAGCAGGCCGGTCTTTTTGTTCGTGGTGATGCTGTATCCCCGCTTAAGAACCGATTTGGGATTCAAACCTTCCAGGCGGTTTTCCTGTGCCGTAAGCAGCATTTGGCAGTTATTGATAATTGCACAAATCCTCTTATCAACCCGGTGCCGGCAGTTATTCAGCTCAACTTGTCTGTTATTAATAATCTCACGAACCCCCGCATTTATTCGATGCCGGGAGTTGTTCAGTTCAACCGCTTTATTTTTCAAGAGCCGGTGCGGCTCAATCCTGACAATCTGCTCGTAAGCCGCTGAGAGTTTCTGCCGCATCACGTTAAGCTGCTCTTTTATCGTCTCCGCCAATTCGGCGCTCAGTTCATCTAATTGCTGCTGGGCATTTTGGATAAATAAAAGTGGGTTTCTAAATACCGAATTGGCAAGAATTATTTCCAGATTCTGCTGTGCCAGTTTTAGCTTCGCCTTTGTTTGACCTGTCAGTCTGCGTTCGATATTAATCAGCCGCCCCAAAACTTCCTCCATATCCGGAACGGCGACGACGCCTGCTTTTGTCGGTGTCGATGCACGGGCATCGGCCACAAAATCCGCGACCGTAACATCGACTTCATGGCCGACGGCGCTTATGACGGGTATATTGGAATCAAAGATCGCCCTTGCCAGGATTTCTTCATTGAAGGCCCATAAGTCCTCCATCGACCCGCCGCCCCTGCCTACAATCAGGACATCGAGTTTAAGCTTTTTATTGCGTCTGTTTATGTCTCGAAGTGCGGCGGCGATTTTTTCTGCGGCACCTTTGCCCTGTACCGGCACCGGGTAAAAAAGCAGCCTTACACAAGGCCAGCGGTTATGAATGCTGTCGATTATATCATGAACAGCCGCACCCGATCCGCTGGTAAGTATCCCTATTCTTTGCGGATAGGCCGGCAGTGCTTTTTTATGCTCATCATCGAAAAGACCTTCGTCGCGGAGCTTTTTTACCATTTGCTCGAAAGCCAGTTGAAGCGCCCCGACGCCAGCCGGGACAAGCTCATCGATAATGAGCTGATACTTCCCGTGGGGGACATAGACATCAATGAATCCCGTGGCCAGGACCGCCAGTCCGTTTTCGGGCCTGAATCTGATTCTTCGAACATTGGGCTTCCACATAGTGCAGGGCAGATTTGATTTCTCGTCTTTAAGCGAAAAGTAACAGTGCCCGCTCGGATGATGTTTGAAGTTGGTAATTTCACCTTTGATAACGAGCTGCGAAGGCAGAGTCTCTTCGAGGGCCGCCTTGATTAGCGAATTTATCTGGCTGACCGTATATATTTCTCCAGTGTTCTTTATCTGTTGCACCATAGCACTCGATTTCTCAGCGAACCAGTACCGCCCAATAGCCCTGTGATGGACAAGTTAATGTTATTTTGTTTTTGCCTTTAATGCGTTTGCGGCCTGACCATTTACTTTTCATTATATCCAGCCAGCGAACTGTGACGGACTTGTTCACTGCGCCGATGTCCAGTGTCACTTCGCCGCCCTTAGGAAAATATACGGCGTATTCGGTGCCCGGATTTGCAAAACAGTATGCTTCATTATCCTCCCTGTCCGAAAGCAGACTGTTACCTGGCGTACAGGTGAAGACGTTCATCCTGTCCGTAATCATCCTCATGCTCCGGATGTTCGCCTGCGCGTTTTCGCCGAGTCCCTGCCCTGAATCCGGGCGATGGAACCTTGCTGATGCCAGACCGCCGAAGATATTGCGCCAGAAGCGCTCGGCGCCGTCCCGGTCGTTGCCGAACCTGCCTGTATCGGCACCGTAGATTTTCACATTGTTCAGCGGGCGGACCTTGCCGGCTATTCGTGCCCGCTGACGCTGCGCATTGTCCCAGTGCGTCTGGCCTTTTTGGTGATTGTTCTGTGAGATGTCCACGAACGAATAAGTCTCCGGATGGTCGAATGTCGGATTGTGCTGTTTATGGGCCAGGTCCCACTTGTCCCACATCTCGGTCGTCTGGACCTTAACGCCGGCCTCCCCGGCCTTTGCCTTGATATATTCTGACCAGTATTTGCCCCACTCGGGCGTTACCGATGTCTCGTTGTCCATGCAGTAAAGCACGTTGGGATATTCGAGCGAACAGGAAAGGATTTTGTCAACGAATCGCCGCTGGTATTTTAGTACGGTTTTCTGGTTGCGTTCGGCCGGCACAGACCAGAAAAAATTATTCTCCGTGCGGGTCGGGTGGGTATTGACCTGCTCGGGCAGCCCCGTCTGCTCGGCGGTATAGTTGATGTTGTTCTTCGGATTGAACGGATTGACGGCCCAGATGTCGCGATAGTAATCGAAAGTTGCCCAAACTTCTATCTGGACGATAATGTCCCGCTGATTTGTCAGCTTAAGGAAGTTCTCGAACCTTTGCCAGTATTCGTCGTTCCACTTATCCAGGTCGTATTTGCCGTTTACTTTCTTGAATTGCCAGACGTTGCCTTCGTCCCGGGCCGACATCGTATTGCGCACGTAATTTCCGCCGACGGATTTCAGCAGGTCAAGATGCTCTTTCAGATTCGGAATCTGAAACAAATTATCGTCAACAGTACCGCCTATTAGCAGTACGGGCTTACCTTTATACTGCCAGTATGCCGGGTTACCTTTATAAATCTCTATCGAGCCGCCCGCGACCTGAACACGGACAGTAACAAAAAGCATCACTCCGGCCAATACCGACGTCAACCATTTGTCTCTGGCCTCCAATTCTCTCATAATATACCCTTTCCTTCTGAACGATTGCGTTATAATCTGTTCTTTCTTATCCGGGGCGATTATACACCCAAATCAGCCAGCTATCAATGCCGAGCCTTTAGTTAATCTGCCAAACATTTCTGTTGATTTAAGACAGGCAATTGTTAGAATGATGTGGTGAGTATTACTGATTAATTTGATATTATGAACCAGCCTAAAGAACAAATCCTATAGTGGGCAAATTTACAGATTAAAGAGAGGAGCTGACTGCAATGGAACGACCGAAATCCACGAAAATTAACACCGTTTTAAGGAATACTATTCTGGCTGGAGCGGCTGTCGTTGTTATCCTGACCGTTGGCGCGGGTGGCCAGCAGGGGCTGGGCGAGCTTGTTACGATGAGCGGCTTCGAATGGCTCATCGGCAATTGGGAGGCCACGACCGACGAGGGCGACAAGGTTGATCTTGTTTACAAATGGGAGCTCAATAAGAATCTTATTACATTGGGCTTTAAGGTTGGTGACTTCGAGGGTCGGGGTATGATCTATTATGTGCCCGCTGAGAATAAGGTAGTCCAGATCGGCGTTGATAACAGGGGTGGTGTCGCCAAAGGCACCTGGGACGCTGATGGTGAAAAGGCTGTCGCGAGGCTCGAATACACCCCCTCTACCCCCGCCGACGGCGTGAGGCGAAGAATGGCTTCCGTTCTCTCAAAGGTGGATGCCAATACGATGAAGGAGGAATTTTACGAGATGGATAGCGACGGCTGGTTTGCCGAAGAGACGCTGGGTACACTGGAGTATAAGCGCCAGAAAAAGCAGACTAAGAAAAACCAGGGCGATGCACCCGTCCAGTAACTTAAAGAGCTGTGCTGAAGATAGGAACTGTCAATATCCTAAAAAAAACAATAATCAATCACTGAGCGGTTCGTAGAATTTGTTCGGCCTTTGACCGAGCGTGTTTGTCAGCGTTCCCAGTTTTTCAATAGAACATTCGATTTTGTCTCCCGGCTGTAAATAATTACCCGTGGCCAGACCCACGCCGGAAGGTGTACCGGTTGCGATAACATCCCCCGGTTCCAGTGTCATAATATGGCTTAAGAACGAGACGATGTCGGCTACCGCGTAAATCATCTGCGAAGTATTTGCCTTCTGGCGGACCTCACCGTTGACGGTAAGGGTCAGATTTAGATTCTGCACATCTTCGATTTCGTCACTGGTCAAAAGATACGGCCCCATCGGCAAAAAGCCGTCCGACCATTTGCCGTTCAGCCAGTCATAGAATTCATCCCACGGCCGCTTGGCCCTTGCCTCCTTAAAGGTTACTGTGCGGGCCGATACATCGTTGGCGTGGGTATATCCGGCTACGTAGTCGAGGGCGCTTTCGGCAGTAACGGCTTTGGCTTCTTTTCCGATTACCACCGCAAGCTCAAGCTCGTAATCCACATCTTTGCTGTAAGCCGGCCAGGGTATCTCGTCATCCGGGCCGATTACAACCGTCGGCGGCATAAGAAACGGCCTGGGAACCGTCGTCAGACGCGGCGAATCCGAGAGCCCGACATTGAAGCCACGGGTCATATTGGCCTCTTTGATATGCTCGCTGTAATTGCCCGCCAGGGCAAGTGCCTTTCCCGGCCGGGGAATAGGCGCAAGAAGTCTGACCGAATCGAGGGGGATTAAATTGTCGGCTGAACAAACCAACCTGGCCAGCTTTTCAAGACAGGCCGGACCCTTTTGCAGTATTTCTTTTACGCTGCGGGGCGGATTTGCACCATCCCAGGTAGATGGGATATCTATTAGCCCCTTCTCAGTCAGCATCCCACAGGAAACCGACTTAGCTCTAAAATATGTAACCAATTTCATTTGCCTACTCTTATATCCTATTTCTATTGTAATGGGGATAAACAAACTGAAAATTCATTAGTTTTGTGGTGGTCTGATGTCTGCGTGACAAGCGCAGTGTGCCTAAAAAAACTGCAAAAACGTCACGTTGTGACCAGTGCCAAGATTTCGTCTACTTTAGCCGTCGCCAGACATATGCAAGTATCCGCAGCTCCGTAGTACATCCACAACTCATCGCCCCGAATTAGAAGGCCGGTCGGAAACACCACGTTTGGCGTCAAACCAGACATCTCGTATGGCGCCTCGGCTTGGAATATCCAGTTTCGTGAGCGGGCAACAACTTTGTGAGGCCTGTCTTTTTCCAACAGAGCCACACCGGTTCGATAAACAAGTTGGCCACCATAAGCCTTAACACCGTGGTATATGAGAAGCCAGCCGTGTTCCGTGAGAATTGGAGGTGGCCCTGCACCTACCTTTGCACCATCCCATGCAGCGCCCCCAAGCTCCGGCAACACACAGTGTGGCTCACCCCAGTGCACCAAGTCAGGCGAATAGGCCGACCAGATGTGTTCCATTCCACCGGCGTCCGGGCGGTGTAGTACCGCCCATCGGTCACCAAATTTTTGTGGGAATAGCACTGCATCTTTATTGTTTGGGGAAAAGAGCAGTCCAATTCGTTCAGCATGAACAAGGTCATTGGAACAGGCCAATGCCACGGCAGCACCGTTGGGCGAGTAGGCAGTATAGGTGATATACCAGCGTTTTTCTTCTGCCAAGTATGTGACTCGTGGGTCTTCGCAGCCCCACTGTTCATACCGCCAGTTTTGCTCACCGTAGCGGAGTATTGGCTCTTGCTCGAACTTCCAATCAGTCACTCCGTTCTTGCTGCGTGCTATATGGATGTTCGAGTATCCGGCGTGGTCTTCGACACGCAGCAGCAAGACGACCTCATCGCCCTGCTCGGTAGCACCGGGATTAAGGACGGCGGCCGCCGGGAAGGGCAAATCCAAAGGTGAAATGATTGGATTATGCTGCGACC
>JABMRO010000271.1 GCA_013202635.1 Planctomycetota bacterium | reverse complement strand
CTTTAGACAAAGGAAGAGCGGGTTCGGGTTCGGATTCGGCTCCGACAACCGTTCTGCTTCGCCTGGTAATCGGGTAATACCATTGTCCCTGGATTTTGAGCCCGGTGGTTTCTTTGGAAAACTCAGCCGACTCATCTAAAAAACGTGCCGGTATTGTTATAACACTCAATATCATTTCCGCAAAATGATTACTGCCTATTACGACCGGCAAGGCATCATTTTGCCCGCCATTCTGCAATATATCGAACTTCCCTTTCGATAACTGCCAGACAAAACTGCCCTTTGGTTCCCGGGCTGAAATCTGAATAGAATTCGACCAGGGATAAACCACATGATGATGCTCCGTCAGGTGGAAACTGCCATCCGGCTGATAAAAAGTAACTACACAATCAAGTTGCAGCTCTTTCGTTCGGGTCCAGGCTTTCCATCCACCGGCTGATTCAATCGCCCGAACTACATAATCAGGAGGAACAGAAATTGCTTCAAGAACCGGCCCGGAGTCTAACACATCTTCTGCTTCTTCTTTGTATTTCCGCTGACACCCTGTGAAGATGAAAGCAACTACAAGAACCATCCAAATTGTCTTTGAGAACCTATTGCCCATTTGATTTCCCCTTAGCCTCCCATTTCCTATTTTGCATTTTATTCTTTACTCTTCACATTTTCCATCGCACGCCAAATTTGCAAGCTGCTCCATCAGAGCATACCTTTGGGCGGCGTCATTACCGGCAAGTTTGATTAACTGCGCCGCCACTTCGGGTTTGGATTGCTTTAGCGTTCGATAACGATTTTCACCGTAAGCATATTCTTCGAAGTCTCCCGTGGGAGCCTTCGAGTCGAGTTGTAAAGGATTTTTGCCCTGCTCTGTAAGCCGCGGGTCGAATCTATATAACGGCCAATGACCACACGCCACTGCCTTTTTGTGCTCCAGATATCCCGCCGTCATATTAATGCCGTGGGCAATACAGTGGGCATAAGCAATTATCAGCGAAGGTCCGGGGTAAGCCTCGGCCTCGACAAAGGCCTTTACTGTCTGATTGGTATTTGCACCCATCGCCACTTTCGCGACATAAATGTTTCCATAGGTCATAGCCAGAAGCCCGAGGTCTTTCTTAGGCATCAATTTTCCCCCAGCGGCAAATTTGGCAACCGCAGCCCTCGGTGTGGATTTAGACATTTGTCCGCCGGTATTCGAATATACTTCCGTATCCAAAACAAGCACATTAACGTTGGCACCGCTTGCCAAAACGTGATCCAATCCGCCATATCCGATATCATAGGCCCATCCGTCGCCACCAAGAGCCCAAACGGATTTGCGCACAAGGTAATCGGCAATGCCCATTAGCTGCTTGCAATCTGCGCAGTCACTTTTTTTGCATTGCTCTTTGAGTTTATCCACCCGAGCCCGCTGCCGTTCAATAGCCTCCTGGGCAGGGTCATCATCCAATGTAACCGTCCGGATTTCTTCGGCCAGTTTTACATCGACACAGCCTTTATCCGCCACCTTGCCCAACAACGTAAGGGCGTTTTCCTTGAATTTGTCAACGGTCAATCGCATACCCATCGCAAACTCAGCAGTGTCCTCGAAAAGACTATTACTCCATGTTGGCCCCCTGCCGTCCGACCTCTTCGTATAAGGTGTCGTGGGCAGGTTGCCGCCGTAAATCGATGAACAGCCGGTCGCATTGCCGATGAAAGCCCTGTCTCCGAATAACTGTGTCATTAGTTTAACGTAAGCCGTCTCTCCACAGCCGGCACAGGCACCGGAATATTCAAATAACGGCTCAATCAACTGACTGCCCTTTACGCTGCCCGTTTTGAAGAGTTCTCGATCTGTATTCGGAATAGCAAGGAAATATGTATAATTCTCCCGTTCGATATCACGAACAGGCTCCTGCGGTATCATATTGATTGCCTTTCGACCTGTCGGCTGTTTATTTTCATCCTTTTCCTGTGCAGGACAAGCCAAAACACAGGCGCCACAACCGGTGCAGTCTTCCGGAG
>JABMRO010000020.1 GCA_013202635.1 Planctomycetota bacterium | reverse complement strand
TACAAGGCGCTGGCAAAGGCTGTAACATCTATGACACAGGAAGATGTCATTAAGGAAATATCCAATTCAGGCCTGCGGGGACGTGGTGGTGCAGGATTTCCAACCGGGCGCAAGTGGGAAAGCAGAAGGAAAGACCCAAGAACGCCCAAGTTTGTGGTATGTAATGCCGACGAGGGTGATCCGGGCGCATTTATGGACAGGAGCATCGTCGAAGCGGATCCGCACTCGGTGATTGAAGGAATGGCTATCGGAGCATATGCTGTGGGAGCGTCGAGCGGGTATGTGTATCTGCGAATGGAGTATCCACTTGCCGTCAAAAGAATACAACTGGCGATTGAGCAGGCCAGAGAGTACGGCTTGTTGGGCAAAGATATCTTTGGCTCGGGTTTTGATTTTGACTTGCAGATATTTAAGGGCGCCGGAGCGTTTGTATGTGGTGAGACGACCGCCCTGGTCGCTTCTATTTAAGGCAAGATTCCTGAGCCGAGGCAAAGACCTCCACGGACGACCCTGTGGGATAAACCGGTCGTTATCAACAACGTTGAGACCTGGGCAAATATACCTGTGATTATGAACTGGGGGGCAAAATGGTTTTCGGATATCGGAACCGAGAAAAGCAAGGGGACTAAGGTCTTTTCACTGGCGGGGAATATTAACAATGCAGGACTTGTGGAGGTGCCAATGGGCATAACCCTTCGCGAGATTGTCTATAATATCGGAGGGGGTATTCCCAAAGACAAGGAATTCAAGGCTGTTCAGACGGGTGGGCCTTCGGGCGGCTTTCTTCCGGCCAGCCTGCTCGATTTATCGGTTGACTATGAGCAACTGGATGAGGCCGGGTCTATGATGGGCTCCGGCGGTATGGTTGTAATGGACGAGAATGTTTGTATGGTCGAAATGGCCAGGTACTTCGTTGCATTCACAAATGACGAATCCTGCGGCAAATGCACTTCCTGCCGAGAGGGTTCACTTGCACTTCTTGAGATTTTGAGCAGGATGTGCAGAGGAGAGGGAAAGCAGGGAGATATCGAATTACTCGAAGAATTGGGAGAGGCAATCAGAGATGCTTCTCAGTGTGGATTAGGGCAGAGCCTTCCAAATCCGGTATTAAGTTCCCTGGAACACTTCAGAGACGAATATAAAGCCCATATTGACGACAAGAGATGCCCGGCCGGATTATGCAAAGCTTTAATCACATTTACCATTGATGAAGAGAAATGTAAAGGTTGTCGGTTGTGTGCCAAGAATTGTCCTCAGGAGGCTATATCGGGCGAGGCTAAAGAAGTGCATAGAATTGATCAAAGTAAATGTATCAAATGTGGAGTTTGTATGGATGTTTGTAAATTTGAAGCGGTGTTAGTAGCATGATTTTGAAGGATATACAAAGGATACTGGAAGCGGAAGTCATCGTGGGCGGTGATCTTCTGAGTGAAGATATCACGATAGCCTGCGGGTGCGACTTAATGAGCGATGTGTTGTCTTTTGTCAAGCCTGGAGCACTTTTGTTGACGGGTTTGATTAATCCGCAGGTGGTTCGTACCGCAGAGATGGCGGATCTGCGGGCAATATGCTTTGTTCGGGGTAAAAAGCCTGCTCAGGAGACTATTGAAATGGCTGAATCCAAGAATATCCCGTTATTGACGACGCCTCTGCTGCTGTTTGAGTCTTGCGGTCGATTACACCGAGAAGGACTTTCCGGTTGCTCTGAAGAAAGGAAGAAAAGTTAAATAGGATTTTTTTCAAGTGACACCAGATAACAAAATAAGCCGGATTCAGGAATTAGTTTATGAAATAAGGGTGGGCGAAGTAATGAAGAAAGATGTTATTACGATTAGTCCGCAGACCCATATGAGTGAGTTAAGGGGGATATTACGAGAGAAACGCATCTCCGGAGCGCCTGTAATGGACGGGGATGAAATGGTGGGTATCGTCAGTATTGAGGATTTCATTAAGTGGCTGGCTGATAGGGAGCACGATTGCCCCATTAGTGAGAAGATGTGCAAAGATGTTCAAACTCTTTATGCCGATGAGCCGTTGACCCAGGCGGTCAACAAATTCGAGCGATTTGGCTTCGGTCGTTTTGTCGTGATTGACCGCCAGAACCAACAACTTTTGGGCATTATTACTAAAGGGGATATTGTTAAGGGCCTGCTCAAAAAGTTAGAGATCGACCACTATAAAGAAGAGGAAGAGGTTTACCGCCGACGAGTTGAGCATTTCTTCGAGGACATTCTCGCAGACAAAGTTGTGCTTCTGTTTCAATATGATGTAGTGGGGCACGATTTCAAACGGGCCGGAGAAGGCGCCAGCCGGCTAAAAGCCTCCTTAAGACGCCTGGGCCTGGATCCTCAGGTAGTCCGCCGGGTTGCCATCGCTACGTACGAAGCAGAGATGAACATGGTCATCTATACCGATGGCGGCAAGATTCACGCGCGTGTTGAACCGCATGGGATATATATAAAAGTGGCGGATTCCGGGCCGGGAATCCCCGATGTCCAGAAGGTTTTACAGCCGGGTTATTCAACCGCTCCGGAGTGGGTTAGAAATCTGGGTTTCGGGGCTGGTATGGGCTTGAACAATATCCTCAAGTGCGCCAGCAAGATGGACTTGAAATCTGCCGTAGGGAAGGGAACGCAATTGTATATTCGTTTCAATACCGAAGATGGAGCCAAAAGTGAAACTAACTGAATTGATTAAGGAATTAAATCTGAGCGTCAGGTCGGCAAAAGCGCACCTGGATCGCGAGGTCACCGGCGGTTATGCGAGTGACCTGCTTAGCGATGTCCTTGCCCATGGCGAAGAAGGAAACCTTTGGATTACTTTACAGATTCATCAGAATATTGTGGGTGTGGCCAGCATAAAAGACCTGGCCGGAATTATATTGGTAAATAACAGAGAACCTGAGTCGGAAACCCTGGAGAAAGCAGAGACAGAAAAATTACCGATTATGGTAACCGAGATGCCGACCTTTGAACTCGTCGGCAAGCTCTATAGCCTGGGAATTGTCGGAACGAAATAATGAGGAAAGTAAGAGCCGATTTGCATCTGCATACTTGCCTTTCTCCCTGTGCCGACGATCTGATGCAGACGGCGGCTATAGTCGAACAGGCAAAAAAAGCAGGTTTGGATATGATAGGGATATGTGACCATAATTCCGCTGAGAATGTAAGCGCAGTGATGAAAGCCGGTGTGCGGCAGGGGCTTACAGTTATTCCGGGTATTGAGGTTACCTCGCGGGAGGAAGTGCATATCCTCGGACTGTTCAACACCGAGCAGGACCTGATGCGCCTTCAGGATATCATCTATGAAAACCTGCCCGGGCAAAACGATGAGGAGGCCTTCGGCCCTCAGCTAATCATTGACGAATACGGTAATGTGGTGGGCAAGAATTCCAGGCTTTTGATAGGGGCAACAACCCTGACCTTGGAGCAGGTTGTCGATGCGATTCACCAGTGGGGCGGACTGGTTATAGCCTCTCACATTGATCGCCAGCGATTCAGTCTGATTGGCCAGTTAGGTTTCATTCCCAAAGGATTGAAGCTGGATGCCGTGGAGGTCTCGAACCCATCCTCAGTCAGACAGGAGTATGACTATCCGGTGGTAACTTCTTCTGACGCTCATTTTCTGGAGGACATCGGAAAGAGTTCTACTTGCTTTATGATAGAGGATACATCGGTACTGGAAATTTCAAAAGCGCTGCGCTGCGAGCTGGGAAGGATGGTTGTCAGTAATTAAATGGAAGATTTGTCGCTGCACATTCTGGATATTGCGGAAAACTCGATTGATGGTGCGGCAAGGACAATTGAAATTATAATTGATGAAGACAGAGATAAAGATTTGTTGACTATCGAAATTAAAGATGATGGTAAGGGCATGGACCAGAAGACCCTGAAAAAAGCTCTTGATCCCTTTTTCACGACACGCAAGACTCGCAAAGTCGGCCTGGGGCTGTCCTTGCTGGCTCAGGCGGCAGAACAGAGTGGTGGCAAGATGGAGCTGAATTCTACACCACGCGTGGGAACAACGGTCAGGGCGACGTTTTGCATGAGCCATCCGGACTGCAAGCCTATGGGTGATATTAATGAGACAATGCGCATGTTGGTTGTAGGGCACCCTGAGATTAATTTCGTTTACGAACATCATAAAGACAATTCAAAATACCGTTTTGATACGAGAGAAGCATGCAGAAAATGATTACTCTAACAATTGACAACAAAAAGGTTGAGGTTGAAGAAGGTTCAACCGTTCTCCAGGCCGCTGAGAAACTCGGCATCAAAATTCCTACTCTTTGTCACCACAGGTCTTTGTTACCCTACGGTGCGTGCCGTGTCTGTCTGGTCGAATTAAAAAAATCGTGGGGCTCGAGCATTCAGGCTTCCTGTGTTTATCCTGCAGAGGAAGGAATGGTTGTACAAACTGATACGGAAAGGGTCTTGAAGACCCGCCGGATGATGCTCGAATTGCTGCTGGCCCGTTGCCCGGATGCACCGCGGATAGTGGAAATGGCCAAAGAGATGGGCATCGAAGAACCTCGCTTTCCGAAGAAGAACGATAACTGCATCCTATGCGGACTCTGTACAAGAGTATGCGAGGAAAGGATGGGTATCGGCGCCATCAGTTTTGTCAACAGAGGTTCGGAACGAAAGGTTGCTGTTCCTTATGACAAGCATTCTCCTGTCTGTATCACATGCGGGGCCTGCACAGTTGTCTGCCCGACCAATGATGTGGACCTCTCCAAAGTTACACTTAACAAACCCAGGCCGATAATGGCCGATTATGATATGGGTCTTGTCCAAAGGTCTTCCATTTACATACCTTTTGCTCAGGCAATACCCAAAGTAGCAGTGATTGACAAAAATACCTGCATGCACTTCCTTAATGATACGTGTAAATCCTGTGAGAATTTCTGTGAAGCCGGGGCTATTGATTATGAACAGCAGGATGAAATCGAGGAGTTGGATGTCGGTGCGGTTGTCCTGTCACCCGGATTTGAGCAATTTGATCCCGACCTCAAAAAGGAACTCGGCTACTCGAGGTATTCCAATGTCCTGTCCAGCCTTCAGTTCGAACGGCTTCTCTCGGCCAGCGGACCGTACCTCGGAAAGATACTGCGTATATCCGATGAAAAATCCCCCGGGAAGATTGCATGGATACAGTGTGTCGGCTCCAGAGAAGTAGAGTGCAACTATTGCTCCTCGGTCTGTTGTATGTATGCGACCAAGGAGGCTATTATTGCCAAGGAGCACGCCCCCGACCTCGATTGCATAATCTTTTTCATTGATATGCGCGCC
>JABMRO010000270.1 GCA_013202635.1 Planctomycetota bacterium | reverse complement strand
TTGTGCCGCAGACCCAGAGGGATGTTTCTGGTCACCGGCCCGACCGGCAGTGGCAAAACGACCACGCTGGCGACTATGATCAACTATATCAATCAGAACTTCGACCGCCACATCATAACCATTGAAGAACCGATAGAATACTATCACAACCATAAGAAATCAATTATTAATCAGCGGTCGGTTGGCGTCGATGTTCCGAGCTTTTCCGAGGCGTTGAAACGCGTCTTAAGAATGGACCCCGATGTGATTCTGGTGGGTGAATTGCGTGACCTCGAAACAATTGAAGCAGCCGTTCGAGCTGCCGAAACGGGCCACCTTGTCTTCGCCACGGTGCACACCACCAGCGCCGCCGGAACGATTACGCGACTAATCGACGTTTTTCCCGTCAACCAGCAGGAGCAGATACGCATCCAATTGAGCAGTAATTTGATCGCCGTGCTCAGTCAGAACCTTTGTCCGATAGCCACGGGTCGCGGACGAGTCGCGGCTTACGAATTTATGGTTGTGACCCCTGCTATCGCCAATCTTATCCGCGAGAACAAAACTTACCGAATCGATTCGAGTATTCAAACAGGCAAAAAGCTGGGTATGCAGCTTCTTGATGAGCACCTATGGCGACTTTACGATACAGGCAGAATCAACCTTCAGGAAATGCTTGACAAAGCCCGTCAGCCCGGCTCATTGCAGGACAAAGCTAATGAAAAAATAAACGCCATGAGAGGAAAGCATAGGGGCAGGAAGAAAGAAGCGCAGAAGGAAATGGAGGATTTAGGGCCTATCTTAAGGTCCTGACCAACGCCTTCCTTGATATTATGCTCGGCGATTTATTCGGCGGTTATTGTCTATACACCCAAATTCCGACCTGGCAATGTGAGGTTTCGATATTGCTTGTGGTTATCCCGTAAATCGCAAAACTTCGCGAGGCAATCTCCCACAAATAGCTAATCTTGTGAATAAGCGGATAATGCTGTCTCTTATCAATAATTATTTCTTGCTGCCAGTGCTTGAGCCAGCGTCACAGCCCAGCCTGCGGCAATGATAATTATCAATGCCAAAATAATGTACCTTACTTTAACTTCGTTAAAAAAACGCTCTATAAAACGGAAATGTTTCCCGAAAACAGCGGTAACAAAAGCTAAAAATGCGATAAGGACCAGCACGCAGCACAATAACGTACAGGCAGGCTGGATATAGAACGCCTCGGAGATTTTGCCCTGGGAGAAGGCAAGTGTCGCAGTGGTCATCCCGCACGTTGGACACGGCAGCCCGTGTTTTTGTTTGAAGCCGCAATAACCAAGCCACCGCCCCATATCGAAGTGAAAATGTCCTGCCAATGCAAAGAATCCGAAGAAACCAACCACCGTCAGACATATAATCACTGCTGTCAACCGCTGGCGAGACGATGCTCGGCAAAAAAATTTCGATTTATTTATCTGTTGGCTTGTTTGCATAACTTCGCTACAATAGGACAATATAATGATTACGTCAAGCTCAGAGTCGGACTGCAAAAAACCGAACAGGGAATAAATAACAGATTATCGAAATAAGAGATACGAATATGCCATTAGAGCAGAGAGATTTAAGCAGAATGCTGGAAACCGCTATCGTCTCGGCACGCCTGGCGGGGCAGCGCGCAATGGAAGAAATCAATTTCATCAAAACCTCAATTAAAAACTCCACCGAGCTGGTAACCCAGGCCGATGCCCGATGCCAGCGAATAATCATCGACCGAATCAAAGAGAACCATCCCGACCATGGCTTTATCGCTGAGGAGGGCGAACAGGGTAAAATATTCAAACAGTCCCCACGAGGCGACCGGCGTTTCTGGTGGGTTATCGACCCGATTGACGGAACAAACAATTTTGCCCATCATATGCTTTTATTCGCCATCAGCATTGCAGTACTCTATGAAGGCGAGCCCATTGTAGGTGTGATTTTCGAGCCGGCCACAGACTCGATGTACACCGCTGTCAAAGGCGGCGAGGCACAATTGAACAACAGGAGAATAACCGCCAGCGAAGCAACGATGGACAAATTTTCAAGCGTTGGCCTCGATAGTCATTTTGATAATGGTGTGCCGTCCTGGACGTGTGAAATTATGCAGCGGACAAGGTTCCGAAATTTAGGCACAACCGCCCTGCAATTGGTATACGTGGCGAATGGCGGGCTTATAGCCACCATTGCGTCCGACCCGAAGCTGTGGGATATTGCGGCAGGAACCCTAATCGCCGAGGCCGCCGGAGCTGTCATTACAGATTGGCAGGGGAAAAAAATCTACCCCGTCGATTTGAAAAACTACGAAACCCAGAAATTTCCAATAATAGCAGCCAACGAAAAAGTGCATCCTGAGATTTTAGAACTTCTAAAGTCTTAGCATTACAATCATCTGGGGTCGGGAACAGAGTGCAACGCAGCGATTTTCACTCTATCGCCGGTAGAGCTGACCTGGCTTCTATCAAGTATAGCTATTACTCTTCTTTGCGGGCCATCGACGCCGATGCGGACGAGAATATAAGCGGTAAAAACGTCACTGCGTACAGTAACAAGATTGCTAATCCGCGAGAAAATCACGTCTCTCTCTTCGAAATCACTCACTGCTCCATCGCTCGGTGTAAGGTCGGGAAATTGGTCTAAATCTAAAGAACTATACAAGGGGTCATAAGCGTAATAGCCTATCAGGGGAACCTGCATCAACTGACCGGTACTTTCAAAACCTTTTGCGATTGTATCTCGATATGTAACTATTTCCTGGGCGATTGCAGCGTGCATCCACGGCAGCTGCTCTATCACAAATGATGGGGCGGTATTTACATTTATCCGGCCTTTTATTCTCGTTTCATATGTTCCTTGCCCAAAGGACGCAGGGTCGATAACTGTCAGATATTGGAAAATATTCACAAAGGCCGGGTTACGTAAATCGACTCGGACGTCTTCTTCGCCGGGCTCTAACGAAAGTCTCATACCAATCATATCGCATGGGTCGGCACTCGGTCCCACCTTAAGGGTCCTTGTTATATCCCCAACCGTAACAAACGGGCCCACAGAATTAGCAAGATTGTAGTTCTTTCGTCCTCCGCCTGCTCCGTTCGCTCCGCCCAGTGTCTCAGCCGCAGACTGAACATCCTGATATACCACATTCCAATTATCATCGGGCCTGCAGTAAGACTGCCTCGTTCCTTTAATGGTATTCCAGTTAAACCACTCATCTTCTGTTTGCTGTTTGTCGAGATAAATGTCTTCCGCTGATGTTGCCCTGAGAAGATAAATGTCATATTTTTCATTTAAGGCGTACGTTGGCGGATCAGTATCCAAAGAACGATATGTCGCCAGTACAAGATTGGAGTCTTCTTTACCCCCGCCGGCTCCCATCAAATTGTTAACACCAAAGCCGCTCGAAGCAGCAGAGCCGTTGGTTACTACAAATCGACTTCCATCCGAAATAGCATAGCCGGCCAGATTTATTGTAGCCACGACATCACCATTTGAATTGCGAATCTCCAGCCGGAAATTACCTAAGGGAATATCTACATCAAACGGATTATAAAGCTCAATCGCAAATTCATTGTTCGCCGAATCATCTGCACCTGTCCCGCTGATACTGAATGCTATCTCACTTATAAACGGTTGAGCCTCGAATCCGTAATACGTCTCGAACCCAATCGGCAAATAAGTTATGTCTGTATCATCATCACGATGGTCAATTATATTGACCGCTAACTGGGCGGCCAGGTCATTTGTATCAACAATTATGAAATTGGGGTCGGCGTCTCGAAGTCCTGCGCTTATCGCATCATATAACAAGCTGACGTCTGCCGTATTAACATTAACCATCTTCCCATTATTCAGCGTTGGCCCGGCCGGATTAATAATCCGGTCCATATTGTGGGTTGTGGCAATATGACGATACGCATAATTCGGGTCAATATTGCCATCGTCGTAGGCCCTATTGAACCATATATCTAACGGTTCATCGGGTTTTAAAGGCGTGGACAAAGTTTTATTGTTTCTGAATTCAGCGCTCCAATCTTCGAGTCGTGTATCTATTCTCGTATGGTTCAACAGAAATCTGTAACGCAGTTCAAGCTCATCAGATATATCAAAAGGTGTATAGTTTGGTTCGTTAGAGCTATAGTTCCAGATAACATTTTGTTCATACTTAAGCAAATCAAATGGATCAACATCAACGCCGTTATTTGCTCTTGCGTTGAGCAAATTTGTTTCTTCTGCCGAGCCTGCCGGCGCAGCCCCTCGGCCGGCCAAAGCCATAAGATTTATCTGCATTTGGCTTGAGCCGTTAATGTCGGATAGTGTTACATTAGGATCGTTACGGTCAAACTTATAAGCCGTATTTACGTTTAACATTGCCCCGTGGTCAACGATTCTGATGGCGGCATAAATTGGTTTGCCTTTGCCCGAGGTCATATCGGCAAGTTTAATCCACTTTGAATCACCAACGCCATCGCCGTCGGCATCGGCATCGGTATTAGCGGTTAGGGCTATTACGCCATACTCACTTACGACCTCTGCCTGTATGTCGGTGCTGTCGCCGGCTAAATCTCCTGTAACATCGCTTATCTGCCGCCAGTAATAATCATTTCCGGATTGATACGGCTCAAGAGTCGCCAGCCATGGGTCCTCCGGGCCTGGATAGTCCTGGTATTCGGCTCCTTCGCCGGGGACATCTAAAACTAATTCCTGTGATATCTTTGCGATGACTGTTTCAACCGCAAAGTCCAGTTCTTTGCTGTCGGATATTGCTGACGTTGATATCTTGTCAATACGGGTAACCAGAACAAACATCACGCCTATGATAGCCAAAAGACTGGTCAGAACCACCGCCAGGATAAGAGCCGAACCGGCGGAAAAAGTGCACTTGCAAAATTTCTTATTTACCGTTTTCATTCTTGTCAAATTACTTGTCTAAATAGACAACGTGTGTAAAAGTCATTCCGTTTTCGATAATACCTCTGGAATCGTATAGCGTGAAAGTGAACTTCAACGCCCGCCCAAGTCCGGGAATAGCGTTAAAATGCGCCTCATCTATCTGATCTCTCGGGTAACCAAAGTCATTGTCGTCATTGTCATATATTCTTACTCTTCCGTTAGGCGCCGGATACAGCACTCCGGGAGCCTCATTTGGATCGTTCAGGAAGAAATGCGTGTCCGCCAAATCGCCATCACCGTCCGGGTCAACCTCTGGAATCCATTGCTGCAGGGCGTCATACCAACCCTGAATTTTGAATTCTCCAACGCCCTCGCAAAGGAGCATATGAATTGAATTTGCGTCCGTAGGGTCAACCTCTACTCCCCTGACTGCCATGTTGACACTGCTGTCCTCTACCTGAATATCTGTCGTAGCAGAGAGTATATTTATCTTGTCGTCCCAGGGAATCTTCTTCCATGCCTCTAAAGATATCTTGTCGTACTCGTATCGGTTGTTCCAATCGTACCATTGTGTATCGCTAAGACTGTTGGGGTCGGGAAAATCAGCAAGACTCGAATCAGCCGTTAATATATGCAGGCTTCTCGCAAGCACCCGTTCGGTTCTGTCCTGCACTTCGGCCCTGGAATTGCCATTTCTCGCAATCATATAACAGATTCTTGCAACGTTACCGCGAACTGCCGGATTCACTTTATAAGATTGAAAATCACCGTCGGCAAAAAACATTATCCGGTCGAATCTCTCGTACCCGTCGAGGTCGTTATCTTTATAATCGGTGGTAGTCAGGGGTTTGGCCACCCACACTACAAAAATTTCCCCGTCTTTTCTAAGGCCCTTGAAATCGGTGTTAAGCTGGTTGGTAATGGCCCGCAGCTTCTGCATAATTTCGGCGTTTGCGATTGCGGTGCGATGGGCCCCGATACTGACCTTGAAAATGACACTTACAAACGACATAACTATAGCAAGGATGCCGATAGCTACGAGAAGCTCAATTAAAGTAAACCCCGTTAGAAATCTTTTACCTGCCCCATTAAAATTATTTATTTCTAACGGGATAAAGGCTTTATTGTTTCGGGTTTCGTAATTCATAGTTCACAGAAACAGTCAATCGCTTTTAATCTATGTAATCCTTGTTCAAAATCTTATTACTTTCTGATATATTGCTATACAGGGATTCCTGCCGCCACCAACCGGGGGAGGTACCACCCACACCGAATCGCTCAGACCGCCAGGCCATGCCCTGTCGAGCACGATTATGTTAGGAGCGTCCGGGTCACGTTGCAGGACTCGATAAAGCTGGCCCGTCTGGTTGTCGGCTATGGTACGACCGCCACTAATAAATATTTCCTCGCCCGGTACATTTATCGCAAGTTTATATTCATTACCAGCCCCGGCGACAGTTGAAACGCCGACTTTAATCGGCGCCGGCCACTGAGTACCGCCCGGGTACGTTGTGCTATTGCCCACTTTTCTGCTGATAAAAACCGTTACCTGCACAAGCCGGTTAGTCGGGTCGGAACCGACCTGTCTGCACAAAGCAGACCAGTAATACTGCTTCTTGGCCAAACTCTTTGTCGAAGGATATGCGAATTCTTCAGCAGCGATTGTGTTTAATGCTTCGAACGGTGTTAGTTGGTCAACCACTAAATTTGGGTCGGTTAGATTAACACCGTATAACCTGATTTTTGCAAAGGCTTCATCGGCTGCCACCGCCGCGATAGTTCGCTCTGTGGCAATGGTAGCAAAATGAATGCCGGTGAGAAATGTGCCGCCTATGAAAATCATCCCGATGGCGAGCGTGCCGACGGCTAACAAAACTTCGATAAGAGAGAAACCTTTGTATTGCAGCTTATTTCTCATAGGCTAATCAATCCGCTGAGATTATAGTTCCCGTATATGGGTTTATATAGACCTGTTCAAGACTGCTTAAATAATCGTATCTTGCCCCGGCATCTAATTTATCAAACCGTATTTTGTCATATATAACGAAACTGTTTCGGCTCGATTCGGCGCCCATACCAAGCTCAGCATAATCGTCCTGAATGAATTTACCCGCCCCATAAGTTGTTATGTTCTCAGGCGAATTAAAGATGCTGTCCATTGATACCTTATTGGATACCCCGTTATTAGGCTGATAAATTCCATCTCTGTTTCTTATGCGAACACCGCGCATTATCAGCTTGCCGCTCGGCGAAAAAACAATCGAAAAGGTGGACGTGTCTGTAATATATCTGTTCTTTTGGTCCGGCCCTAAATTCTGCGGGTTCGTGTCATCGAGATAGGCCGCATTAAGCGGTTCGTCGAGGAGTTTTTCGGCATCCGTCCAATTTGTACCGTGGTTAGTTCTGACCAATAAATCCATTACACCCATACTATCAGGCAGCTTTGTTGGCTTGAGAGTTTCAACCGCCCGAAAACCGGGATTCAAGCCTGTCTTCTCAAAGTCGTGTATGATAAAAATCATATATTGGTTGCCGGCTGAATCCCGCTGAAAACGTATTCCGGCATAGTGCTGTTCCTTCGCAGCGATAGCACGGGCGCTGGACAGAGCGGCGCTTATCATGCTCTTGCCGCCGGTCTTGGATTCGAACGATTCACGAATAACTCGCATAACCGGCAAACCAAAAGCGACAAGCAGTGAAATAGTTGCAATAACAACCACCATCTCTGTCAAAGTAAAGCCGGTTTTAGTTTGCAGTTTATGATTCATAGCATTATCTGGGCAGGCCAACATTTGGTTGGCGCGGCAATCTGCCCATTATTCATAATTCACATTTTATCAGTTACTATTTGCTGCTTATATCATCAGCAGTGCCGAAGATTTTGTCCGGCCCGGCCGATACCAGCTCAGGGAAATTGTCTCCGGGGACATATCCGTAATCCAGCACTGTTCCCCACGGGTCATATATCTCCGGCGGTGTATCAGCAGTTCCGTATTCGTTCTTTACCAGGGAATCGGCGATTCTTCCCAGTATCTTCCGAGACTCCGGCATCAGGTTAAGCTCTCTATAAAGGTATGCCGAATGTATGAGCGCATTTGTAAAATTCTTTTCAGGTTGTTCGGGAAATTTACCGGCGCATTCGCAATATTCCTGCAGTGCGGAATCCAGCAGTGCGAAAGTAGATTCGAGACATCTTTCTTTGGACTGATTATTGATACGAGCGGCGATGCCGATTACCATTGTAGCCAAAATCGCGATTATAGCCACCACAGCTAATATCTCGACGAGAGTTACGCCATACTTGTATTTATACCTTTTCATAGCTTTAGCTTGCTCAATCGGGTGTGGATGGAGGGCTTAATTGCCAAAGTTGCAAATATCATCGCCTGTCCCGTAAAGACCATCTGTCCCCGCGGAAATCAATATATAAGAATCCGGCCTGTATGGCCAGGGTCTCGCGGTTATCTTCGGATCCATGATATAAGCGTAAAAATACTGATATTGGTTGCCTGCATCCGCTAAGGGATGGTTCTTGCCGTCCGCCCTTTGTTTTATATCGACAAGGGCGTCATTATCCAGAACATTGTAAATTTCATGTATTGTTTTCCCTGAAGTATTAGCTCTGTAATAGAGGATTGGCGTACCCGCCTTGACCGTCTTGCCGTTAGCTAACCTTATACTTTTTTTGCCGAATACATCGCAAAGAACAAAAGTATTAGGTGCCAAAGGTGCCGGGTTATTATATAAACCGGGATCAAAGGCTGAGATATTACCTAACTTGAAAGCACTGGTAGTTGCAAGTTCAAGATAAGGGCCTTTTCTCTGGTCGAAGAAAACCGGATCGGTAGTATTGTAAATGAATTCTCCACTGTCGTTGTACCCGTTAGACCTGAAATCTGATTTTGGATGGAATCCCAGCAGATCCCAGCCCAAAAGAGCTTCAGTGAGCTTCTGTGTACCACAGTAATCGCTGCCCAATGGCCAGTCGGAGCCGGGATAGTCGCCATAGTCATTCATAAAGGCCGTCAGGGCCAGACTGATTGTCATAAACTGAGCTTTTTGTTTTACCTCTTTTGCTTTATTTCGCACTACATTTAAAGCAGGGATAAGAAGCCCGACCATCAACGCGATTATCCCAAGAGCCGCTAACAACTCAACAATTGTAAATCCTGTCCTTTTTCGCTTCACAGTTATTCCCTCTTTTTATATGCTTATGAAACTAATCAAAAACACAATACTGCACTATTCCGAACTCCAATTGTTCATTGTTGTCAATCTGAGCGAAGTGAAGAATCTTCACATAACCAAAAACTAAACACTCAAACTCTTCATCATCGTCTCCCCGAAGCCGTCATTCCCTGTATCTCCACTCAAAATTACTGATATCGTCAGCCGTACCGTATTCGCCATCAAATCCTGCGGAAATCAGTATATAAGAGTCGGTCCTGTAAGGTCGGCGCACCGTGGTAATCTGATTGTTCCTTGTATTTCTGTAGAACCTTGCAGGAGTAGCAAGGCTATGTGCTGAAGAACCTGCGCCGGCTCGCTCCCACGGCTTGCCGAGAGAAACCAAAACTTGGTTGTCATAGATATTGTAGATATTTCCCCCGCTGTCCATAGCATCTACGACTTGGTTGGGGTCATGCAGGTAGTTCGACGTATCTGCCTTGTAGTAAAGTATGGGCATACCTGTCTTTTTGCCGCTTCCCATGTCACGTGTATATACGTCACATAAAACAAAAGAATTCTCATTAAAAGGAGTTGAGTTGCCTGGGCCGTATATATCTACTAATCTATACGCGTTGGCGTTTTCGAACTGCAGAAGTGTTCCCATTCTGGCTTGTAAATTTTGGGTGGTAGGGGGCACAGGATATATTTGCCTTGTATTTGTAGCGTCCATGCCATCTGCTCTGAAGACCGAATCCGGATGAAAGCCCAACAAATCCCTTCCCATCATTGCCTCGCAAAGCTTCATCGCACCACAGTAGGATTGACCAACTCCGTCAAACGCTCCGGAAGGCGGATAACCATCGTTCTCGTTACTGAAAAGTTCAATAGCAGCCTGAATGCTGTTAAATTGAGCCATTTGTTTTACCTTTTTCGCGTACCTTCTGACGTTGTTCAGCGCCGGCACAAGAACGCCTATGAGGATTACAATAATACTCATAACCGTTAGCAGCTCGATAATAGTAAATGCCTTTTTTCTGCTGGAATGTTTGACGATTGACTTCATTTCTTTTCTCCTTACTGTTCAGTTAAAACGTTTCATTTATTAATTCGGTTCTTATGCTTGCGTGCCTAAGCTTGTAATTACCTGTATCATTGGTAAAAACACCGCCAAAACAATAAGCATAACGATACCGCCAAGCACAATAATCATAATCGGCTCAAGCATCGACATTAACGAGGCGACAAGCACGTCAACCTGCTCATCGAAGTTGTCCGCTACTTTCAGAAGCATTTTGTCCAGGTCGCCTGTTTCCTCACCCACGGCAACCATATTGGAAACGATTAAGTCAACGGTTTTGGATTGGCGTAACGGGCCGGCGAAGGTGTCGCCCTGTCTGATGGAGTTATGAACATTATGAAGCATATTGGAAAAGACTTCATTTCCCGCAGTATCACGTGTCACGGTAATGGCATCCAAAATCGGAACACCGGCACCAATCAATGTACCAAGAGTTCTCGTCCACCTCGTTACCGAAACTCTATTAGTAAGCTGGCCCATAACCGGAAGCTTCAATTTGATGGAATCCAGAACAAATCTGCCGGGGCGAAACCTACGTATGATTCTGAGTAGAAAAATGAAACCAACCGGCATCGCTAATATAATCAACCAGCCATATTGTGTTGCAATCCAGTTGCTTACACCGAGCACTGTGGTCGTTACTTTGTTCAGCTCACCTGACACCATCTCTTCGAGCACAGTCTTAAACGACGGTATAACATATTTCATCAACGCCAGAAGAATGCCGAAAGCCGCGATCAAAACCACCAGGGGGTAAACCATTGCACTTTTAACTCGCGATTTGAGTTTCTGGGCCTTTTCCATAAAGTCAGCCACACGAGCCAATATCAAATCCAGCACACCGCCGGTCTCACCTGCCGCCACCATACCAGAAAACAGCCGGTCAAAGGTTTTGGGGTATCTGGCCATAGCTTCCGAGAGCGTGGAACCGCCCTCAATGTCATCGGCTACGTAACCGATAACCCTCTTGAATGTCCCCGACTTTTGCTGTTCCTCGAGAATCCTCAACGACCGCAAAATGGGCAAACCCGCGTCCTGGAGCGTCGAAAGCTGTCTTGCAAACTGGGTTATATATTTGACTTTGACCTTGCCGCCGG
>JABMRO010000269.1 GCA_013202635.1 Planctomycetota bacterium | reverse complement strand
GTCCAGCTCAAAGTGGTTGCATCGGCGGCTAAAAATCTGCTGCCGTCAGCGGGAACAGGGTCAATCGCCTTATTGGACGGAATCATAAAGCTCCAGACATCACCCTTGTGTTTTGTCGTGTCGTCAGCTTCGACTTCATCGATTCGCCAGTAGTAGGTTGTGCCCGGAACGAGACCATCCGGATATGAGAATCCGGGAAAGCCCGCGACGAGAAACGTCCCGGCCTGGTTGCCCTGGAACGTATCGGCCGCGCCGTTGTCGACGTCGTCAAAATTGTCGCCCAAATACACATCGTGCGAAGCTGCAAAATCCCCCTGCACCCAGCTAAGGGTCTGCCACGTTTCTCGAAGCAGGGTACCGTCAGCCGGCGTGGGATTATGGGCGTTCGGCCTGTCCCCGCCCACCCACAGATAACCGCTTGGGATAATCTGCCGGGCTATTGTTGGGCCCTCCCAGGACAGTTGGCATACGGCACCGCCGCCGTTCTCATAGAACTCTAATACAATCGGGTACCTCTGTCCGCCCTTCAGGTTAATGTCATTGCTGTCATGGGTACTGCCATGATCAGTCCAGTTTTCAATGATCAGTACATCGTTCACCCACAACCTGATCCCGTCGTCTGTCTGCGTGTGGAAAGTGTAGGTCCCGGTGCTCGGTATCTCAACCTCACCCGTCCATCGCACCTTAAAATTGTCAACATTGACAACCCCCGGCTCCGGCGAGAAATCACCCCAGCTAAAATCAACCGTAGGATCTAAGCGCGTCATTACCAAATCATCCCAGGTGTCATCGGGACCTTCATGATAATACTCGCCGATCAGACCTTCGTCAGCACTCGCCATACCTGCCAGGCCCAGCACTAAAACAACAGTAAACAAATAAACCATTTTTCTGCACATAATTGTCCTCCTTAAAAAAGAGTTAAAATGATTACGAATTATATTTTGGCCACACACCAAAACATAAATGTGTTTTGAGAATTGCCTATTTCCAATTCAGCATTGAAAAAAGAAATCGAAAATGCTGCCTCCTTCCTTTTATACACCAAAAACCACAGAAACCAGATTATGCGTACACACTATATCCGGTATATTTATACCAAACTGCCTATCTTCCCGTCAAGGGAAATCTCTGGGATTATAGCGGCGAGACTGCACCTTAAATACATACCAGAGACTTACGGGGGCTTTTATTCTACAGCATTAAATTTCATTGCAAAATTCGTTGATTGCAGGTAACTTAAGCGTTCGTTTGCAGACTTTGGCAGAAGACCGCCGACTGCTCCGGCCAAGACAGGCCGGGTTGCCATAAATGAATTACTTTTTGAGCGGTTACTATTCGAAAGGAGACGAAAAATGGATTCAAATTGTATTGAAAGCAGCTATCCTGCACCGAAAACGCATTGCAGCAGAGTTCGACTTTTGACGCAACTGTCAGAAGTCAGCTCTGTCCTTCTTCTGTTCTCTGTCCTCTGCTCTTTGTGTATGTGCTCTTCCGTGCGAGCTGACTGGCAGGTAAGCCAGGGCCAACTTATGACCCGGTGGGCAAAACAGGTCTCGCCGAAAAAAGCTCACCCCGAATATCCTCGTCCGCAAATGGTCCGAAAGAACTGGCTGAATCTTAACGGGCTGTGGGAATACGCAATTGTGCCCAAAGGCCGGCAGCAGCCGAATCAGTTCGACGGGCAAATTCTCGTGCCGTTTCCGGTTGAGTCTGCTTTGTCGGGGGTGATGTCGCCTGTAGGCGAAGAAAACCGTCTGTGGTATCGGCGCACATTCAAAATCCCCAAAAAATGGTCGAACCAGCGTGTGCTGCTGCATTTCGGCGCTGTCGATTGGGACACGACGGTGTGGGTCAATGGCAAAAAGATCGACAGCCATCGCGGGGGATACGACCCGTTCACGATAGATATCACCGATGCGCTGAATGATAGCGGCACGCAGGAAATTGTATTAAGTGTGTGGGACCCGACGAATACCAGCTATCAGCCGCGTGGTAAACAGGTGAAAAAGCCCGGCGGGATATGGTACACCGCGGTAACGGGAATCTGGCAGACGGTATGGGCCGAGCCGGTGCCTGAGGCATACATTAAGTCATTGAAAATCGTTCCGGATATTGACGCTGAAACAGTGCGTGTCACGGCGGTATGCTCGCAAGCAACAACTGACTGCAGCGTTGAAGTGGAATCCAAAGACGGCTGGTTCAAAACGATGAAGGGTAAAGGCAATGCCGGGGAAGAAATTGTTTTACAAATTAAAAAGCCCAGGCTGTGGTCACCGGATTCACCGTTTTTGTATGAGCTGAAAATAACGCTCAAGAACAGCAAGGGCAAGACAGTTGATGCGGTAAGCAGCTACTTCGGTATGCGGAAAATCTCGTTGGACAAAGACGAAGAAGGTATTACGCGGCTATTTCGGAACAATAAGCCGCTGTTTCAGTACGGTCCGCTTGACCAGGGCTGGTGGCCGGACGGATTGTACACTGCGCCGACCGATGAGGCGCTTCGTTATGACATCGATG
>JABMRO010000268.1 GCA_013202635.1 Planctomycetota bacterium | reverse complement strand
GCATAGCCTCAAGCATGGCAGACTGAGTCTTAGGAGTAGCGCGGTTGATTTCGTCAGCTAAAATAATCTGTCCGAAGATGGGACCGGGCTGGAACTGAAACTGGCGTCTGCCTGTTGTTGCGTCTTCCATAATTATATTAGTGCCGATGATATCCGCCGGCATCAAATCAGGCGTAAACTGGATGCGCCGAAACACAAGCGAAAAAACATTGCTCAACGTGCGCACCAGCAGCGTCTTACCCAGGCCCGGCACTCCCTCCAACAGAACATGTCCGCCACAAAACAAACAGATTAGCACGTTATCCACGATTGTATTATGGCCGACAATGACCTTGCCTATCTCACGACGCAGTGAGTCAAACATCCGGCGAAAATCTCTGCACTGTCTTTCAACCTCTTTTTCTGTTTTAGACATTTTAATTATCTCCTAAGTATCTAATCGATATTTTCTGTTTTATCATTCTGGCCACTGTCAGCGGCCTTGCGTTTAGCCTTAAGCAGACGTTGGATATGTGAGGGCCCCTGCTCAGAGGCAGTCCGCTGCTCTTCGGTCTGTTCAGGGGCGGGTTTCTCAGGTTTGGTTTCGGCCACCGGAGGGGCTTGCCTGGTAGGCAGCTCACCTTTAAATTTCTCATCGGCTTCATATCGTCGGGAGGCATCCGCATCGGCTGAACGAGCTAAGAGCTGGTCATAAAGTTTTCGCCGTCTCATTCGGAGACGTTCGAGGGTCTGGTCGCGTTTATCTTCGGCCCGGCCCAAGCGAACCAAAACAGCGAGCTTTCGTGCCATAGCCCGAATATCCAGCACTACCCTCCGGACGGCCACGTCCAACAGAAACAACACCAGCCAAATAAACATTAACGGCCGGATCAACGGCATCTGGGTTTCAGGGAATTTCAACCCGGTATAATCAAAGAGATTGGCTTGATTGGGATCAGGGCCCAAAATCCGCCCGCCACCGATCTCGCTGATCTCCGCAAGCAATGGTGCATTGTCAGAAAGGTCGCGAAATTCAGGTGCAAAAGGAATCGTTACAGTGGTGTGGGTTAATTGTGTTTTTGCATTTTCTCCCAGCTTTCTGTATTGCAAATTCACGATGTAACTACCCGAGGTGCTCCCCTGGAACCGGCCGCGGTACTGACCGGGACCGACCTGTGTCAGCTCAAGCGCATTGGCTGAGATATCCGGTGCTATTATTTGTCCTTCGATATTTGCAAACTGTACAAATTTGCCTTCAGCATCAATTGCCTCAACATTGATAGTGACCTGACGACCCTGAACATCGGCGAAAACTTCGCAATCGGTGGACTGGGACGGCTTAGCCGCCCAGCGAACGGTTTGCTCCCAGAATCTCTCGAAACCGCTCCACTGCAGCCAGCTCGATGCCCACCGACTGTCAACCGAACTGGTGAACGCTGCACATCGGCCGAGTCCGGACTGACAGGTAGCCAGAATGGGGTCCGCCTGGTGACTGGCGATAACAACTTGATTGAGGCCGCCCTTCGGCCCGGTCAGTACATAACCGTCAAGGTTCGGCAGCACAGCGGACAATCCCTTTGTTATCTCACCAAGAGAATAAGTTATCCGGGGCGAGAAAGTTTCCTCGATAATCAGAGCACGCCGAACCACCTGCGCCTCTTTAATAAATATCTGGGGTAGCTGCTGAGGGTCCTTGACATCATAAAAGCGGCCGCCGGTAGCCTGGGCAACTCGCAGCAAGCTCTGAACATCAGCAGGAGAATGTGGAAAAACAGCTACACCTGTACAGGTAATGCCGGCCTGTTTGCATTGACTAAGCAACTGGGCGGTAGGTGGTCGTGGGTCACCGTCACTTATTACTATTACATGCTTTTGAGCGGCATTGCAATCCTTCAGTTTGTCATAGGCCGCCTGTAAATGAGCGTGAAGACTGGGCATATCACCCATCTGCATTTGTTTGATAGCCGAGATGACCGCCTCCTTGTCACCTGCCTGCGAAAGGGGGAAAACCCAATCGCCCGCCCCTTTCCAGTTATAGGCCAGGATACCCACCAAATCCAGCCGACTTAAAGTATTTACCGCAGCAACAGCAACTCTTTTGCCCCAAAAATTACCCTGGGGCATTTCACAGGCGTGCATAATCAACACCAAAGCTCCTTTGGGCAACTGTTTTTTCTGGGGCGGGTCCAAATCTATGGGAAGGATTTCAGCTATGGGTGAACCAATCCATCCCCCTGCCCCGAAGGATTGAGGGCCCCCTACTATAACCAGGCCTCCTCCCAGGTCGGTAACGTAGCGGCAGAGCATTTCCTGCTGCTGAAAGGTGAAGTTACTGCAGTCGGTATTGACCAGAATAACTGCATCTGTATCCATCAGTTTAGCTAAATTGGCTGGAAATTCCTCGGCTTGACAATACTGCACATCGATTCCGCAATTCGTCATAACCTTGTTTAAAACCTGTCCGGTCGAACCATCCGCATCGACAACCAAAACATGACCGGGTCCGGCGACATAAGTTATTCCACTGGCACGGTTGTTTTGGACAATTCTGTCCTGACCGGGCTCATCAGGCATAAATACCGCTTCAAACTCATGTATGCCGCGTGTGCCTACCGGCAGTGATACAGTCTTAACATTAGTGCCCGGCTTCAAATCTGCAACTACAGCGATTTCCGGAGAGTCCGGAACAAGGTCCACAGGCTTGCCGTTGAGATTCAACAGCAATTTGCCCCGAGCATTCGCAGTGCTGTTGAGAATAAATCGCAGAGAGACCGTTTGGCCGCTCCTGGCTTTACTCGGAGCAGCCAGACGCTTGAAAATAACCTCGTTATCATATTTATAGCGAAGGGGCAGCACATCGATGGGAATTTTATTGGCGGCAGCGATTCGAGCGGCTTCTTTCAGGTCGCCGGCAGTTTCATTGCCCTCACTTACAAGCAATATTCTAACAGCAGTATCCGGAGGAGCGATAGCCATAGCCATCTGGATGCCATCGGATAATTTGCTCTGCTGACCGTTAAGGGTGGTGTTTCTCTGGCGGATACTAATGTCACCACAAGGTAATTTGGAAATACTCGCAGCTTCAGCAACATCGACGACAGCTAACTGGTCGCGAGGGACCTTGTGTACGAGGGCCCGGGAGAGGTAATCCAGGCTTTTCTGCTGAAGGCCGATGGGAATGGACTGGCTGCGGTCAATTACGGTAATTAAGGTAAGACGCCGGCTTTTTCTGGTAACCACAGGACGGGCCAGTAAGATAATCAGGATAAGTATAACTATACAGCGCAAGACAGTGGCAAGCACTCGGCGCACCGAACCCAAAGCAGTGAGATTACGCCGGGCAAGCCAGATAACAGGCACCAGCAAAATACATCCCACAAGCCACCATGGCTGACCAAAATAGAAACCATACGTATTTATCATAGCTGCCACACCTGAATCCGATTATTACCGGCGTCAACAATAAAGGCACGGCGGCGACCATCAACTGCCAGCCCCCACGGATATGCCAGTTCTCCCAACTGCCGCCCTGCCCGGCCATAAACGGCAAGACTGTGACCCTCAGGGCTGAACAATTGTAAACGATTATTTCCGTATTCACAAACGACCAGCGTCCCATCCGACAGCAACGCCAAATCATATGGATAACGAAGCTGACCCGGGGCACGACCGGCAGAACCGATGTATCGGAGTAAGTTTCCATCAAGGTTATAAATCGCTATACGATGATTACAGGCATCGGCCACATAAAGGCACTTGCGTACATGGTCCACGCAAAGAGCAGATGGTCGAGCTAACTGACCGGCTCCGCTGCCGGCAGAGCCGAAACAATACAGAAAATTTCCCTTCTCTGTAAAGACACTGACCCGGTCGTTGCCACCGTATTCACTGACGAAAATTCTGCCGTCTTCTGAAAACGTAACATCAGTGGGATATATGAAACAGCTATCGTCCTGCCCGAATTTGCCGAACTCGTCGATGAGTTTTCCATCGGGAGAAAAAACAAGGACACGGTGATAATGTGTATCAGCTAAGTAGAGATTGCCGTTGGGTGCGACACTGAGTCCGGTCGGTTTTCCTGCTTCGATCAGAGGCATATTTATAAGATCCAGAAAGTTCCCTTTCGGACTAAGCCTTTGTATTCTGCCGGTCTTATCAACAATGAAAAGTGAACCGTCACCGGTGATATCGATAGCCCTCGGATATATGAATTCGCCTTGTCCGCGCCCAGTCCGCCCGAAAGCATCCAATATCTTTGGCACATCAGCCAGGCCCGATTTATCATCACAGCCCGTCAGACCGGACAAGCAAACAGCGAAAATTATTAACATCATCAACCGTCGTATCCGTATTATGCGCAGCAACAACACTACAACCGCAGTTAGAACAAAGAACAGACAACTCAGCACCAGGCAGGAAGCAATAACCTGCTGGTCTCGGGCGTAATGCATCTGGTTGAGTAAACGCTGAGCAAAGTTCGGCAAACCAGCCGGCAGAAGTACCATAGTGGCAGACAATTCCGTAATGCTGAACATAACAATCAGAATAAAAGTCCCGACAAAGACAGGCCAGGTATGTGGTAAATGCACATGCCACCATATCTTGAAACACGAGGCGCCATCCAGCAAGGCCATTTCCGAAACCTGTTTTTCGTGAGAATATCGCGTCAGAAGCATCAAAATCAGAGCGATTCCTGCGAATCGACCGGCCTGACCTGCCGAGACAACGAACCAGCCCTGTCGCAATGCTACAGGAACATTGCAAACCGCCAGCATTCTGAGCAAAGAAACTGCAACCAGTGAAGCAGGAACAAACATGACCAGAAATATCGTTGTGCGAACTATCAACGATATTAGTCGGTAAGTACTGCCGGCTTTGGCGGCTTTTTCCAATCTCAAAGCCCCAAAGGCAATCAAATAAGCCATCCCTGCAGTCGAGGCAGCTATAACCAGCGACCAGCCCAATTCATCCAAATGCAGATTGATAAACTGCTGAAAAACCCGTACATCAGTCATATTACTAATCAGCAGCGCCAAAGGCGCTATCAATGAAACTCCAATCAGAATGACCAATACAATCCATCGCCATCTCTGGGATTCGAATTCGACTGTCCCGACAGCTGCAGCGGGAAGTATCCAGGAACGCGAACTCTTCCCTAATACAATTGCCAGTATCAGCGCTACAGTTGATACGGGCCAGGCAGCTCTGGCCAGATAACTTTCCGAACCTGTCAGTTGGTACAGAACTGCCAGTTCTGTACCTATGGTCTGAATACCCGCAAGGTGGAAAGTGGCAAACTCCGACAGGGATAAAACAAAACACACCGCAAATGCCAAAAACAAAGGACGGGCAATTAAAGGCAGTGTAATCCTCTTAAACATTTGAAAACCGTCCGCATCGAGAGATGCGCAGTCCCAGATTGCCTTCTCGATATTTCGCCATCCCTGAGCAATTATTAAAGCAGCCAAAGGCCAATACCATAAAATCAAAACTGAAGAAGAGCTAAAGCTGCCGACAAACCTTGCAAGCTCGCCTCTGCTGGACAGATACGCACCCAGCCGGGTGGTCGGGCTTAACAGCAGCAACCAGGCATAGTAGAGGACATAACGCGGCAGAACCAGAGGCATTAACAGTAACAACAGCAACAGGTCCTTGTGAGCACGGCATGTTCCAAGCAGTCGTCCGGGGACCCAGCCTAAGAGAACAGCCGCTGCGGCGATAACAGCAGCCAGCGCGAAGGAACGAAACATAGAAGCGAAAATCTGGTTACCGATTTCCAATTCGGCGGCCGGAGATATCGCCTGGGCAAAAAGAATTACCAGAGGCAGAAAAATTACCACAGCCCACAGAGCCAGAGAGACTGTGGTCAGAAACCTCACCGAAACATTATCACTATTCACCGAAGAATCTCCCGTGCAGTCTGGATGGCTATCGACAAATGGTCGGATACCTTTTCATAAGAGACATCCAAAGACTTTGGAACAGCATATAACTTAAATTGTTCAGCAAGAGCCGAACGTATAGGAAAATTATGTGAATCACTGCGGGCCAGCATTTGCTCAAGCTGTTTGCTGAGGAGAAAGTCCATTAGTTCTTTGACTTCTTTGGGGTGGGCAACGCCCTTGATAACGGCTGCTGTATTTGGTATTACCAGAGCACCGTCACCACCTTGGTCCAGATAGTTCATAGCCACGGGCCAGCCGTTTCGCTGGGCGGCATAAACATCGTCGGTATCGGTAAAACAAATATCCGCCTGTCCGGTCGCAATCATTCTCACTGCTGTGCTATTGCCGGCGACCAGACGTACTTCATTGGCCTTAAGCGCTTGCAGGATTTTCCGTGCGTGGTCGAGGCCGTAATGAGCAAACCAGCTCGCCACGTCTCCGCCAGTCGTACCGAATTCAGGCGTAGCCATAACCATCCGCCCCTTCCACTTGCTGTCAAGCACATCCTCAAGACATTGTGGAGCATCATTCGGACGGACTCTATCGGTATTGTAAGCAATAACCCGGGCCCGCAACGCAAAACCATACCATTGGCCGTTGGGGTCGGCAAATCTATTGGGCCAATTTTTCGTTCCGGCACCATTGTATGGGGCCAACAGTGACTCACGCGCCAGCCGTATTGTGTGGAAAATCTCGCTCGACCAGAAAACATCAGCAACCGGCGAGGCGGCCTCGGCCCTTATTCGCTGAACAAGACCAACTGTCTTGCCGGCCTCTGTATCGAACCGAGACAACACTTTAATACCCGTCTGCTTTTCAAACTCGGCGATGATAGGCTCGGCAATCGCCTGGTCCACCGAGCAATACAGGACAACCTCCCTAGCGTTGTCACCGGGACTTTTTCTGCAGGACAATAAAAACAAAGCTGTGAAAATTATAAACAGACTTTGGAAAATAACTGTTATTTTTTTCCGCATATCGGTAATTCCTCATCTTGCAGTCAAAAAAAACAGTTTGCAGCACTGCAAACTGTTTTTTGCGTCCTGGATTCTCACTCACCGCCTGATTGTTCGAGTTGACCAAAATATTTCTTTATCGCATCCTCGTACTTGCGCGGAATCTGATTCTCGCTAATGGCCTCGGCAGCATTGTCACGGCCGGCTTGAACAACTTCAGAATATTCACGCTGAGCTTCGCCTTTAACCTGAGAGCCCTTGAAGTACCAACTGGCGATGACAGGTCCTTGTCCCGGCTCGTTTTTCATACGGGTTTTCTTTGTGGAGGTTTCACCCGTCTCATCGATAGAGCGGGGTCCATAACCCATTCCCGGCCCTCCCGTACCAGGCCCGGATTTATCAGATAAACCTTCCATAAACGGCCCCTGTAAACCGGGGCCATCGCACATGCCATCTCCCAGACAACCGATAACACGACTAATTTCAGCCAGGCTGGCCTGCGTCAGCATCAACTGCTGTTTGATAGCCTCAAGCTCGTTCAGTTGTTCCATCACGTTCGCCAGTTCATCTCCTGATAATCCACCTGCTCCTGCACCACAGCTTGCCATTGCGCTGCCGAGACCCGAACATCTGCTGGAAGCCGACCGAAAAACAGCGGCCTTGCGCAACAGCTCTTCTATCTTTTCAGCGGACAGGCCCTGTTTTTGCAGAGACTGCCGCAATTGCTTATCATTCAACTTAGCAAGCTTTTTACTCAGCCCCAGCTTTTCCAGCTCCTTCTCAAATTCCTCATTTTTCTGTGCCAGCTCCTGAAGCTGTTTGGCCAAATTCTGCAACTGTTTGGACAGGTCTTTTTGCTGCTGCTGGCTTAGTTTACCTTCAGCCAATTGCTTCTGCAGTTGATTCAACAGATTGGAAGCATCCGCGAAATTACCCTTGGCCAGCGCTAAACGCAATTTTTGTGACAAAACGTCCGTCGAACCCCGCAGTTGTTTAAACATCCGCTGCATCAGAACCACAGATTCAAGCTGCATATCACTCTGCATCTTTTTGATTGTATCAGAAAGGTCACCAAGTTTGCGGATTGCCTGCCGTTAGATATCCTGCGGTTTGGCGTCTTTGGGCATCTGCTCCAGTTTGCTCAGGGCATCAGCCAACTCCGGCTCACCCAACTGTTTAACTACCAGCTTGACCGGACTGGCGGCCTGTTTGATGTCCACTTTGGCCTGCTGTGTCTGTTGTGCCCTTTCTTCCTGTTGACGATGCTTCCTCAGAAACCCGAGAAGGTCTTTCTGCGGCATAAAGAAAATTAACGTCACGGCTATAAGCCACGTACTGACTGCATAAATCCAGCACCTTGAAGGTCGGATGGGAAAATGTCCCTGAAGATTTATATGTCGGGCGGTTTCTCGGGCTTCCCTGCGCGCCGCAGCAGCGAAATGGTCTTTCGAATCCAACAACGATAATGTCGTACTGAAACGCTCATGCAGTTTCAGCCGTTCGTCAAGCAGCAATGACAGTTGCATGCGGCTTGGCCGTCTGAACAGCCAGAGCAAAAGAACCAGAACCGCTGCCACAGCCCAAAAACTCCAGACGCTCCTGTAGTCGATAACAATTAAAGCCAGCAGGCGTTCGGTCAGAACGGCCAGCACAGCAACAATCCCACCGGCAGTCAGCACCCGCCCCGTATGTTTGAGAAACAGATTAATGTTGCAGCAAAACCGAACCAACCGGAGTTTTTTTTCGAGTGCTTTCAGCATATACAGCCCCTTCCGCTATGAGCTATATCATTACCATTAAAGTTATACGCGGGATTCATTACCCGTATTCTCTGGAATAAAAGCTGCCGTTACTAAATATGACGCATAAATCCCTAAAATGTTACAGTTTATTTGTAGAATTTATTGAAAATCAATAATTTTCCGGCACTTACAATGATTACTATATTATAACCATCTCCGACAAGCTCACAAAGTATTTTCCCGAGTATTTATAATTTACAAACACAGGTCAAACTGTGGTAGCAAATTACCGCTCGACTATAAAGGTTATATCCCAAGTGGAGGACGCCTTTTTTCTTTCGCCGAACGGCAGTCTTTCTTTACCGCCATCGTCTCTTCCGTCCTCACTGACACTGTAAACCACAAAGCCTGATTCGAGTTTTCTGTATCGCAACTCGCTGCCGTCGAAAGGGTCCTTAGGGATGGTCTCGAGGTACGTTGGCACAAGTTCCGTTAGAGTATCCGGAATATTATCATTGACCAGGCGATAACGCTGGATTGCAAGGGCAACCCGGGCAGCGCGAAGTTGAGCAATACTCCTTATGTTTATAGTAATAACCCTCGAAAATGCCGGCATAAATTCATGCAGCAATATATGGATTTTCGATGTTGCTTCAAGTTTGGCTTCAATAGTGCTGGCTGCCCTTTGACGCTGATGGAGAGGAAGCTGGGTAGTTTCCATGTAATCGTTCATAAGATCGAGGTAAATAATTGCATCCCTGTCAGACAATCCCAGGGCCTTATAGAGTTCAAGGATAGGAGCAGGCAGCATCTTTTTGCCAACACTTTCTGAGCTTAAAGATGCGGGATTTTTGAAAATACTGATTCCCATACATCGTTCACCAGCGAATGCCCATGACATGGCCAAAAGGTCCTCAGCATTGGAAACAGTCTGAGTGAACTTTACCAATTGCTCATCTGTAAATTCAGCTCTGTTGACGACGCGTTCGAGACTCGATATAGCAAGCCCCTGGCAGGCAGTGCAAACAAGTTGAGAGATGAACGTAGGCTCTTTGGCAAGAGAACGTGCAATACCAAAAATGGACGCTACAGAACGAGCAGCCAACTGGGGCTTGTTGTTCTCAGCATGTAAAACCGCCTCCAACTTGAGCAGTTGAGCACCCTTGCGTAAATCGCTAAAATGGTACATCAGATATCCAAGGCCAACAGTGAAATCCACAGGATAACGACTGTGCTCTATTGGAGCGGCTGTGTGCAGCAGTTCAAGGGCCTGCTGGTTGTCGGCGAGATATTTAGCAACAAGCCTTTTAGTTTCTTCGGACAATGGTTCTGTACGAGCAGGAAGCTTTCCTTTACCAACTATAGGCAAAGATTCAAGTTTTGTGCGGTTCCATTCGTAATAGCACAGGAAGGCATCTATGAGCGTATCGGCGGCATTCTCAGCGCCTTCGGGTATAGTGTACCACTCGTTCAGCTCGGCCAGAGTTACAGGATAGCCGGCGTCCCGAATGGCCTCAATCCTGGCCCGCAGTTTCGACCTCACGCTCAATCGAAACACGACAAAGGCACAAACAGCGATGAGCAACAATGCTATCAATATACGAGAAAATTTTAGTTTTCGATCTCTTTTGGGAGCTGTTTCAGTGTCGCCCATAATGAGATTCCCTTTTAATGTTTCATAATTCCTGATACGAATCGAAACAGTATGAACATCTGAGACAATAGGCGCCCCTGTAAAGAAGGCGAGTAATTTTAGCAATGATGGGGACGCTTAGCCATTTATTTCCGGGTTGCTCTTGTCGTTTATGCTTAATAGCAGGAGGTTATCACAAAACTTTCAGATTTCAAGGAATAATACTATGATAAAGTGTCATGAGATGATATATATGGATATTTGGGCAGCACGCCCGGAAGATAAGGCAGTTTAATACCATTAAAATCAATTGTACGTAAACCATTGAACCTGCAATATGACCAGTGTCGCGATATTGGAGACCTTATGAAAACATCACATATATTTTACAGCATAGTGGTTGCAGTCGCACTCTTAACATCATGTGCGAAAACCCCTAAATTACCTGAAGATAAACGGGTGGCGTTATTTGACGGAAAAAGCCTGGACGGCTGGACAGTGCTCAAATGCGAAGCGACCGTTGACAACGGAGAAATCCTGATAACAGCAGGGAATGGGTTGATACAAACCCGAGAAAAATACGGCAATTTCATTTTAGAATTCGAATGGAAGGCTCTTCGGGACGACAGGTGGGACAGTGGAGTCTATTTCCGCTATGATACCGTATCGGAGAACCAGCCCTGGCCCGAGCGTTACCAGGTCAACCTGCGACAGGGCATGGAGGGCAACGTGGGCTCCCTGGAAGAAGCCCGTAGCGAGGGACTTATTAAGGTCGGGCAATGGAACACGTTCAAGCTCACGGTACAGGGAACGAAAGTCTCGCTGGAGATGAATGGCAAAGCCGCCTGGAACGCGGATGGTCTCGGTGATCCCCAAGAGGGTTTCATCGCTCTTCAGGCTGAAGTACCAGGGGGCGGGCAACACCGATTTCGAAATATCTATCTGACCGAACTGGACTAATGCTTAAATGTCACCAAAAGGGGACATTTTTTGTTTGAATGAAAGTACGTCATCCGTACCCTCGGGCCACAAACCACATGGCTACTGAGCAAGACGCTGTTTACCCGGATAGTGCGTGTCGAGCCACATCAGGTCAACGTTAGGTGGATTGAATTGCTGTCCCTTGCCAAAACCTTTGGCCGCAGCTTCTCCCCGGCTGGTACAGTAGATAACCGTCCGCTTGTCATCCCATTTCTTGCGTTCTGCGTGACCATCCATAAAACTAAATGTGCAGTGCATCACAACTGGTTTCTCAGATACAGCGAAGCCGGATCGGATTCTACATTAGATTTGTTAAACCATAAGTATTTTTCAACATAGACAGTATTTTCTGAAACTCCAGGTTGCTCAGCGGACGATCCCACATGAGAAAGCGTGCCAGCTCACCGTCGAAAGACTCATGTCCAGGATGGTTCGTCGCATCACGTTCCTGTCCAATCGCCATTTTGGATGAGTTTGCCTTTGGATTGACGGGGAAAGGTATGTATGCCACTGGTTTGGTCCCATTGACAAAAAGCTCGATTGTGACTTTCCCAGTGCCTGCACCCATGCGACCGGCGATTACGTAGTAGCGATTCTTCTTTAGTTTAGGACCAACAAGCTGAGGATTGTTCTTGTCCCACCGGCCAAAGGTGATGCCATTTCGGGAACCCATCCAGAGCGTGTTATCGTCTTTGAGCCCCGCCCAGAATCCTTCATATTTCCCACCATTTCTCAAGTTCCCGAAGAATGAGTTTACGTCCTTAAGACCAGATACCTGAGAGTAAACCGACATGACTGCGAACCACGTATAGCCGCTGCCGGTTATAAGGTGGTCAAAAGCATCTTCATCACTATTGATCAGTTCCTGCCGTCTAAACACCACGGTGTTATGTCCGCCAATGGCCGGTACTTTTTCTTTCAGCACAGGATGTCCAGTCCCCATTTTGTGACTGGCGTCTCTCGTCGCTACGAAGGTTTTGGCTTTTGAGTCCACCTGATTTCTCCAGGATGCGACTCGTTCGTTAACGACTTTAATCCCACGATCCGCGTCGAGGTCCAGGATAAGGCCTTTGGTCACAACTTCAGACTTTGCTTTGGGACGCGATTCTGTCCAGAGTGAGTTGATATTATTCACTGTCCGGTCAACAAGGACATTTCCGCCTTCCGGACCGACCAGGCTGCTGTGGACAACGGCGCTGTAGTGGCCTCCCCGAATTGCCTTCTCAGTAGGTAGGTAAGTTCCCGGCCCCACCAATTGCACGACAAATGTCTGAACCGCTTTGCTGCGGGCTTTCATTTGAATGCCATAGTCAGTGAACAGCTCGAAGGAGTTTGTGCATATGGCCACATCTCCTATCCGCAGGACATGCAATTCCATCTCATATGCTGGCTTTGGGTCTGTCCTCTGTCGATTGAACCGGTTAACCGTCATCTCATACCATTTCATCCGTCGATACTCTCGCACAGCCGCTTCAGAATTCTGCTCGATCCGGGCAGCAGCCTTTTCGACTTCCACTTTTCCTTCAATGTATTCTGCTTCAGTGACCAAGCGCATCGGCAGTTGAATCGTCTCTACCTTGTGTATTAGAGGAACATCCGCATGTCGATCATTTTTCACGGTTTCATAGGCATCTTCCACAGCTCTTACGATACGGCGGGCAATCTCCTCCAAACGATTTAGCCTGCGTAGCTTGCGCATCCGTTCATCGGCTGCTTTTCTATACATCAGATGCGGCGATTGATCCCCGGAAGCACCTGTCCAACCCAATATACACAACTGCCCGCCGAATCGCTCCCGCAAGGCCTCACGTACCGGATGCCAGAAATCGGCGTTGACGGCAGACCTCGACTCGACCTCTTGCGAGGGGCAGGAAACGTTGACGACGATACCTACGAGTTCACCTGAATCATTCCAGAAAAACAACGTGTTGACATCGTGGTCCTCGTATCCTTCGAGATTCCGGAACTCAGCTATGTCAGTCTTGCCGTACATCCGCGCTGAGCCGTCAGCGTAAACGGCTCGGCGGTTATAGGCCACAACGGCATGGCTAAGTCCCCAGGTAACGCTTCCCGCACTTCGGCTGTTCCACGCCCGAACTATCGCATCCGCGACCCGCTGAGCGAGGAAGGCCCGATACTGTTCAACTTGTATCACTCCCTCGTTTGGAATTGGGTATTTATCGAGTAATAACACAGGGGCCGTATGCGTGTGAGTACCATTGAGAAACAGCTTCATCGTATCCAAACCAGGCAGACGTTCTTGTATAGCGTTTCGGATGAGTTCCAGAACCTCTGAGGGAATGTACAGCAAATCGCATGAGACCATGATCGCCACATCACGGGCCAGGCCCTCTTCACAAGACTCCAAAGCAATCACGTTTGCCGTGATTGGTGTTTCGACCGTTTTTGCGATTCGCAAATGAAATTGGCCGGAAACAGCAACGGGTTCTGTTGGAGTAATATCAGCCACTGCGGTTCCAACCAACAATTCGGCGGCTAATCCTACTGCCGGTGACAGAAGAATATTTACCAGGAATGCTACTATTACAATAGGTTTTCGAAACATCAAGTCCTCCTTTCGATATTATTATTTTTAGCTGCTATCACACCGACAAGTATGCTTTGCCCCTGCGCACCCAGAGAATTTGAATTTCAGCGAGTGCCCGAAGCGAATCTTCCGGCCTGTTCGTATACCCTCGTCATTGAGTAACCCACACTTCGACCAAGTCAGATGAATCTTGCGGCTTTTTGAGATTATACCTTACTTTTTAAACCTCAATCCGTTCAGAATTAGTTGTTTCTTTCATAAGTTTGACAACTTTTGACTCGTCAACCTCCACACCAAGGCCGGGCCCATCCGGCACCTTTACAGAACCGTTCCTAATGTTCAACGACTTGACGAGAACGTCAGTAGTAAGAAATTGTGGACCATTGAGTGCAACCGGCTTTGTCAGGCCGTATGCGCCATAGAGTCCCAACGCTGCTGCCATAGAGATATCCGGGTCTGTCAGCCCGCTGCCCAGCCACATAAGCCCTGCATCCAGAAGGATTTCAATCTGCCGTTTAGCCGTAACCAGTCCGCCGCAGCGAGACGGTTTCATTGCCACGCCGTCGAGCATTTTAAGACGAATAAACTCGGAAAGTTCGACCGGTGAAACAACGCCCTCGTCCATCAGAATAGGCAAAGCTCCCTGCTTCTTTAAGGCCTGGTACCCGCTGATGCGATTGGGTTTCAGCGGAGCTTCCAGCACATCGACACCGGCATCGGCCAGTTTCGGTGCAACCGCCAGAGCGGCGGCCTGGTCATAGCCACCATTAGCATCCGCCCACAAAAATCCCTCCGGTGCTCGTCGGCGAACCAACCTTGCAAGACCAACGTCGAATTTCGGGTCAGGCGCGACTTTGATATTAAAGTTTGAGTAGCCACGCTTGTAACCGGCGTCGATAACCACCTCCGCTTCATCTAAAGTTCGTGCGTTAACGGTCCAGCTCAGCGTCAGCGGCCCACCTTGCGGCCTATGCCACATCTGAGATAGCGACCGGCCTTTGAGCTTACCGACCAAATCGTGCAGAGCTATGTCCAGTCCGGAGCGGGCTATCGGCATTGCGGTAGAAAAGCCCGGTGCCAGTGCACGGTCCATCGCCTTATGGGCCCCGTCAATGTCCATGGAATTTTGTCCTATCAGGGCCGGACCCAGATAATCCCGCAGCACAATTTTGGCTGTTTCCAGAGTTTCGTAACTCCATTTTGGCGAAGGAATACTCTGGCCCCAACCGACTACACCATCGCCGGTAGTAATCTTGACTATGACCGCCTCGCGGCCGTACGTGCCGCCTGGACCGATGAAAAACTTAAAGTATCCTTTCGTTGGATAGCGAACAGTAAACAGGTCGATGTGCTCAATTTTCGTATTTTGCTGTTTTGTGTAAGCAACAGCGGTAATAAGTCCCAATGGCACCACAGCCGAACTCCGCAGGAATTGACGTCGGCTAAGTTGTCTTGAATCTTTGGACACGGCAGAAACATATTTTGTTTTACTCTTCATACATTAACTCCAGGTCCGAAATGCATTACTTGTCAATGCTCCTGAACCATATGTTTATCAAGTTATCAAATTCATCGCAGAACATCAACCGCTTTTATCTATTAGTCAAAGGCCATTGTTACTTGTCAGAATATTTACAAGGGGCCAATGGGATATGTGATTTGCGAAAAGTGGTTTGAATATCGGGGCTTAAAATCGACTCTAAAAATACTCCCACAATCATTGGGACAGTTATAAAAGAAAACAATCCTTGAAAAAGATAAAAATAAATAGTAAAATTATTGAAACAGGAGTCGAAATCGTTCCCTAAATCAAAAGGTTATTTTGTCTCGCTTTTGCTGAAAATGTGCAATTAATTATTGAGAGGAGCATATTATGAACAACAGTAAAATTTACCTCATGATTACCTTACTGGCTGTCTTTGTCAGCTTGTCGCTCGCAAAGGGGCAGGAGAAGGACGAATGGATATCTCTATTCGACGGCAAGAGCCTTAACGGATGGTCTGTCCATAGCGGTTTTGCCAAATATCATATCGAGGACGATGCAATTGTCGGTTCCACGGTCAAAGGCAGTCCCAACTCATTTCTCTGCACGGACCGGGAATATGGTGATTTCATATTAGAGTTTGAAGTCCTGCTGGACCCCCGTCTTAATTCTGGTGTGCAGATACGCAGCAAGATTGCCAAAGAAGAGAAGGTGTTTGTTTTCACAGGGCGTGATGGAAAACCTCGCAGTCGGAAAATACCGGCGGACCGTGTTTATGGCTATCAGGTGGAAATTGCATCGGAAAGAGGAGGAGCCTCAGGGAGCATTTATGATGAGGCCCGCCGTGCTTTTATGCTTGCCAGCACAAATTCCGACCCGGCCGCCAGCAAGGCGCTCAAAGACGGCAAATGGAATAAGTTCCGCATCGAGTGCAAGGGAGACAGAATCAGGACATGGATTAATGACATCCCCTGCGTCGATTTGAGAGACGGAATGACAAGCCGAGGCGTAATTGGTCTGCAAGTGCACGGCGTAAGCAATGATGCCCCTACCTATCAGGTACGCTGGCGTAACATCCGCATAAAGGCAGAGGACCAGGGCGTTGAAGCACCCGTAATCTCCAGCCGGCAACGTGCGCTGAGCAGTACGCCGCTCTGGAGAGGCCCGCGAATGGAAGATGGGCGTGCATACGTTTCGGACAGTATTCTGGAGAGAATGAAGAACGTTTCGATTACAATGGCCTGGGGTATTGTCAGAGGCGCCGGCTATCGCAACTGCTATGAGAATTCCGCCGGCTGGCAAACCATATATCCCGACAAAGCGATTGTCGGCCGGGTTTTAACCGCCCAGTACATGCCCTCTCACCCGGACTACAATCGAGATATTTTGCGCCAGGGGCATGCCGAAGGCCGGATTGGCAGCTCCAATTCCTGGCCGATTGACATGCTGAAGAAGGGTGACGTTTATGTCGCAGACTGCTTCGGTAAGGTCCTCGACGGGACTCTCATAGGTGACAACCTGGCTAACGCTATTTATGCCAACTCCGGAAACGGAGTCATCTTCGATGGAGGTGTCCGCGATCTAGAAGGTATTGAAGCGGTCGAAGGATTTAACGCATGGTACAAGGGTGCGGACCCAAGCTATCTTCGCGAAGTAATGTTGACCGCAATCAATGTCCCGATTCGCATTGGCAAAGCATTAGTTTGTCCCGGTGATGTTGTGTTAGCCAAACGCGAAGGCATCGTATTTATCCCTGCACATTTAGCAGAGAAGGTTGTAGTCGAATCAGAAGCTATAACGCTGCGGGACATGTTCGGACATAAGCGGCTGCGGGAAGGTAAGTACACTCCCGGACAAATCGACGGCAGATGGTCACCGGAAATCCAAAAAGACTTTCGCAGTTGGCTGAAAGAGAACATTAACGAACTGCCTGTACCGAAGGATGTGATTGAAGGGATACTGAATCCGAAAAAACGTAACTGGTAGTTGAAAGTTGAAAGTTTGTCATTTGTGTACATCTCAGCAGGCCATAAATAGTGTACGAATTGGAGATGAATTATGAAAAAAGAGAAAGCCGGCAGGCAGAGAGATCTTTCAAGGCGTTCTTTGCTTAAAGGAACTGGTGCTGGTTTTGCAGGCTTGAGCCTCGCAAGTATATTCGGGGCCCCTATCGAAGAGCAGGTTGCCTATGCCACACAAAACGTAAAGCGGAGTTCCAGCCCCTCTCAACTGAAAATTACAGATTTGCGTGTAGCAGTTGTAACAAGAGCACCTTTCCGCTGCCCCCTGATTCGAATTGACACCAATCAGGACATCTCTGGTTACGGGGAAGTTCGTGACGGCGCCAGCGAACGCTATGCCCTTATGCTCAAGAGCAGAATTCTGGGCCAGAATCCCTGCAACGTGGAGCGCATATTCAAACGTATCAAACAATTCGGACATCACGGCCGCCAGGGAGGCGGTGTCTCGGGTGTAGAAATGGCTTTGTGGGACCTTGCAGGCAAGGCGTACGGTGTCCCTGTCTATCAGATGCTCGGGGGCAGATACCGTGACCGGGTCCGTCTGTATGCTGACACACCTGACGGCAACGTTAGCGGCCTCAAGAAAAGACTCGACCAGGGATTCACTTTCCTGAAAATGGATTGTGGTATCCGGAGGCTATTTAGGGTTCCTGGAGCGCTAACCTATCCAACGAGAGGAACCAACTGGAGAGGCAAACATCCCTTTACAAGAATTCAATTGTCTGATAAAGGCGCTGCCCTGATGGCCGAGCGTTTTGCCGAGGCTCGTGAAGCGGTTGGCTGGGAAGTCCCTATCGCATCCGACCACTTCGGTCATATAAGTGTCAATAGCTGTATCAAACTGGGCAAGGCACTACAGCCCTACCAATTGGCCTGGTTAGAGGATATGGTCCCGTGGGAATATACGGAGATGCTGAAAGAAATCAAGAATGCTATTGATGTGCCGCTGCTGACCGGAGAAGACATTTACCTGCTGGACAGCTTCAAGCCGCTTATCGACGGGCGTGCTGTCGATATGGTTCATCCCGACTTAGCTACTGCCGGCGGTATCATGGAGACCAAGAAAATCGGCGACTACGCAGAACAGCACGGTATTGCTATGGCTATGCACTTCGCAGGCACACCGGTATCCTTCATGGCCAACGTGCACTGCGCAGCGGCCACGGAGAACTTCGTTGCTCTTGAGCACCACTCGGTAGATGTTGACTGGTGGGAGGACATGGTGACAGGCATTGAGAAACCGCTGCAAGTGGATGGTTTCGCGCGTGTTCCAGAAGGGCCTGGCCTGGGTATAGAACTGAATATGGACGTGGTGAAGGAACACCTCGGGCGAGATCAAGAGCTTTTCGGGCCCACCGATGAATGGAACAGAAGACGCTCTAACGACCGGCTGTGGAGCTAAGGGCCAAAGAAACCGACTTCGACGACACTAATACTGTGAGCTTTATCAATATCGTATAACTTTGGCCGTATCGGCCATAAACGGGTGTTTCCAGGGCGTGCCGAGCAAGAGATATCATTTATCGAGTTTGCGAGTTTAGAAAAGGAGTATAGCCATGGCAATAAACAGGAGAAACAGAGAGTCTGAACAAAAATCAATAAAATCCGACCGACGCGCTTTTGGAAAGGCCGTTTTGGCAGGCGTTCTTGGCGGTCCGGCCATCTTGTCATCTATTTCTCAGAAAGCACAAGGTATAAGCTCCCCCGCCGTTTCCGGAAAAAGAGGCCGGGGAATTAAGCTGGCCTTAATGCTTGATATTCGAAACAAAGAAAAATGCATACTGGCTCGTCAGATCGGTGTTAATCACGCAATCGTATCTGTTAATCGAGCCTTAAGAAGGGTCACACGAGACCAGTACGTTGAGACGCTTGCGAAAATCAAAGCTGCTTATGAGGAGTCGGGGCTAACAATCTCCGGAGTTGAGAGCCATCCTGTTGCAGCAGAAAAAATCAAGTTAGGGCTGCCTGGCCGCGATGAGGAAATTGAAAACTACTGTGCTGCAATTGAAGCCCTTGGGAAAGTTGGGATACCGATGTGCTGCTACAATTTTATGGCGGGAATCGGGTGGTATCGCACCAAGACAGATATTGCCGAACGAGGAGGTGCCCTTTCAAGTGAGTTCGATAATGAAATCGCCAAAAAACAGGGATTGACCCGATGGGGCCAGATAAGTGAGGGAAAAATCTGGGACAACATTACCTACTTTCTAAAACGGATTATTCCCGTTGCGGAGAAGGCGGGCGTAAAAATGGCATTGCATCCGGATGACCCTCCTATTTCGCCGCTTCGCGGTATCGGGCGCATCCTGACCAGTGGCAGCGCCTTCCGGAGAGTCCTTAAAATAGTGCCAAGTCCGGTCAACGGCATTACCTTCTGCCAGGCCAACTTCAAGCTAATGGGTGGAGACATCCAGGCTTTGGTCAGGGAGTTTGGCGGACAAGGTAAGATATTTTTCGTACACCTTCGCGATGTTAGCGGTACAGGTGAACGATTTCATGAGACATTTCACGATAACGGGCCAACAGATATGCCCCAAATGCTCAAGCTCTATCACGAAGTAGGTTTTGACGGGCCGATCCGTCCGGACCACGCACCCACGTTAGCTTCTGAGAGCAACGAAAGTCCCGGCTATGCAATGCAGGGTAAAATCTATGCGATTGGTTACATGAAAGGTATAGCACAGGCTTTGAATATACCGATAATGTAAACTTCCTAACAGAAAGACTCCTATTGTAAGATGATCGAACTTAAATTCACTCAATCATTGAAGAGCACTTACATTTTTATTGGTATTTTCTTTTTTATCCTTCAGT